>NZ_JBFAPC010000113.1:0-18459 GCF_040675535.1 Patulibacter sp. NPDC049589
GCGCCGGCCCCGCCCGCGGGCCCCCCCCCCCCCCCCGGGGGGGGGCCCGGCGGCGGGCGGCGCCCGGGTCGCGCTCAGCGCATGGTGCGCAGCGCCGTGCGGACCTCGTCCACGAAGATCCCGGGCTGCTCCAGCGACGCGAAGTGCCCGCCCCGCGGCGCCACGGCGTAGTGGCGCAGGTCCGGGTACCGGGTCCGTGCCCAGCGCTCGGAGTACGCGAAGAGGTCCGCCGGGAAGACCGTGTAGCCGACCGGGACCCGCAGCGGCAGCGCTGACGTGGCGCCCCCGCCGAAGCTCTCCCGGTAGAGGCGCGCGGACGACGCCGCGGTCGCGGTCAGCCAGTAGAGCGAGACGTTGTCGAGCAGCGTGTCGCGGTCGATCGTGTCCTCCGGCCGGCCGTCGCCGTCGGTCCACGCGCCGAACTTCTCGAGGATCCACGCGCACTGGCCGGCCGGCGAGTCCGTGAGGCCGTACCCGAGCGTCTGCGGCCGCGACGCCTGGATGCGCGCGTAGCCGTCCTCGTCCGCCGCGTAGGCGCGGAGCCGCGCGAGCTGGGCCTGCTCCTCCGCGGTCGGCTCGCCGAGCGCCAGGAGCGCCTTCACGCGGCACACGCCGAGGGTCACGTGCACGCCGGCGACGTGGTCGGGGTGGTGCACCCCCAGCGCGTGGGTGACGAACGAGCCCCAGTCCCCGCCGCCGGCCAGGAAGCGGTCGTAGCCGAGCGCGCCCATGAGCTCCACCCAGGCGGCGGCGATCCGCTCGACGCTCCAGCCGGGCCCGCTCGGACGCTCGCTGAACCCGTAGCCCGGCAGCGACGGGCACACGACGTGGAACGCGTCCGCGGCGTCGCCGCCGTGGGCGACGGGGTCGGTCAGCGGGCCGAGCACGTCGAGGAACTCGACGACCGACCCCGGCCACCCGTGGGTGAGGATCAGCGGCCGTGCGCCGGGCTCCGGGGACCGCGCGTGCAGCAGGTGGACGTCGAGCCCGCCGATCGTGACGATCCGCTGGTCCAGCGCGTTCAGGCGGGACTCGAGGCGCCGCCAGTCGTAGGCCGTGGCCCAGTGGGCGCAGACGTCGCGCACGACGTCGAGCGGGACGCCCTGCTCCCAGCCGGGCGTCGTCGCGGGCTCGGGCCACCGCGTCCGGGCGAGCCGCTCCCGCAGGTCGACGAGGTCGGCCTCCGGGACGGCGACGGTGAACGGGCGGAGGTCGGTCGCGGCCACGGCGCCAGCGTACGGGGCCACGGCGCTCCGGCCCGCTCCCGTCCGACGGCAGGCCGGGACGGCCACCGCGGGTCGGGCGCCGCCGACCCCGTGGCCTCCGGCCTCGCGACTGGCCTCCGGCCTCGCGACGTGCGCGGACCGGCTGCGCCGCCCTCAGGCCGGGTCGAGCTCCGACAGCAGGTCGTCGAGGTCGATGTCCGGGCCGAAGGCGCCGTCCAGGTGGCCCTGCGGGCTCAGCGGCCACGCGTCGAACGGGCGGTCCCACATGAGCTCGACGTCGTTGCCGTCGGGGTCCGTCACGTAGACCGCCTCGTGGGTGCCGTGGTCCGTCCACTGGCGCAGCGGCCAGTCGGACTCCTGCAGGCGCCGCACCGCGTCCGCCAGCCCGGCGCGCGTCGGGTAGACGAGCGCCACGTGGTGCAGGCCCGCGACGCCGTCGGGCTGCGGGCCGCCCCCGCCGGACTTCCAGGTGTTGAAGCCCAGGTGGTGGTGGTAGCCGCCGGCCGACAGGAAGAGGATGTCGCCAGTCGTGCCCCAGCCGGGGACGTCGCGCGCCTCCGTCACGACGTCGAAGCCGAGGATGCCGACGTAGAACGCCTTGACGCGGTCGATGTCCGACGTGCGCAGGTGCACGTGGCCGATGCGCACGCCCGGGTCGATCGGGTCCGGCGCCGCGGCCGTCGGGACGATCGGGCCCTGGGTCCCGCCCGGCGCCTGGACGTGGTGCTCGCCCGTGCTCATGCGTCCCGCCCGTCGCGGATCGTCAGCAGCAGCTCGTTGCCGGAGGGGTCCAGCACGCGGACCTCGCCCGTCTCCGCGTCGCGGCGGACGGCACGGCCCTGCTGCTCGAGGCGGGCGATGGCGGCGTCGCGGTCCTCGGTGGTCGGGAAGCCGAAGGTGAACCAGCGCAGGCCCGCGGTGTCCGCCGGCGGCCGCGGGGCGTTCGGCCCGTTCCAGACGTTGAAGGCGATCAGGTGCGGCGTCCAGCCGTCGACCGTCGTGTCGGCCATGCCGATGCCGCGCGCGAACATGTGGCGGTCCAGGCCGAGGCCCTCCGCGTAGAACGCCATCGCGTCGTCGAGGTCGTTCACGTGCAGGTGGACGTGCCCGATCACCGTGCCGGCGGGCATCGGCTGCTCGAGCCGGCGCTCCTCCGGCAGGTGGCCGAAGACGTCCTCCATGTCGAGCGGGTCGCGACCCGAGCGGCGCACGCCGTCGGCGTCGATCACGCCGTAGTCCGTGTCGGTGTAGACGAGCCGGCCGACGCGCTCGGGCGTCTCCAGCGCGATCTCGATGCCGTTGCCGTCCGGGTCGTCGAGGTACGTCGTCTTCGTGAACGTGTGGTCCGTCGGGCTGTTGGGCCAGCGGATCGTGAAGAGCCGGGCCATGATCCGCGCGAACTCCTCGTCCGTCTGGACGTGGATCGCCAGGTGATAGAGGCCCGTGCGCCGGCGCGCGACGATGCCACCGGCGCCGGGGTGCAGGACGACGAGCTCCTTGCCGCCCGCGCCCATCCGCAGCTCGTAGGCGTCGGGGTCCAGCAGCTCCAGGCCGAGGACGCCCTGCCAGAAGGCCAGCGCGCGCTCGCGGTCGGTGACGGCGAGATGGACGGCGCCGAGGCCGGGCCGGCCGGCGGGCAGGCCGGGGAGCGGGCGGTCGGGCTGCGTGGCGGCGGTGGTGGACGGGTCGGTCATGGCTGGTCCTCGTGGGTGCGGGCCGGGCGCCCCGAGGCGTCCGGCGTCGCCAGTGTACCGCGAAGAAGTTGCATCCGCAACGATATTCCTGGACTCCGGGCCGGGCGGAGCGTCCCATCGCGCGCCCGCCGGGGACTCGTCAGCGCCGGGACGAGCCACTACCGTTGGCGGGCATGACCCCGACCGATCCCGCCCCCTTCCCCGGCGCCGGCGGCGCCGGGACCGACGAGCCCCGCGAGGCCGCGGTCGTGCGCGCGTTCCTCGCGTCGCTCGAGCTGCTGGACGTCGAACGCGCCCTCGGCCACGTCGCCGAGGACCTCGTCTACACCAACGTCTCGCTGCCGTCGATCCACGGCCGGGAGGGCCTGCGCAAGGCGCTCGGCCTGTTCGCCCGGACGGCGACGAGCTTCGAGGCCGTCAACCACCGCCTCGCCGCCGACGGCTCCGTGGTGCTCACGGAGCGCACCGACGTCATCGAGGTCGGGCGGCTGCGGGTCGCGTTCTGGGTGTGCGGGACCTTCGAGGTCCACGACGGCAAGATCACCCTCTGGCGCGATTACTTCGACTGGGCCAACGTCACCGGAGGCCTGCTGCGCGGCCTCGTCGGCGTCGCGATCCCGAGCCTGAGGGCCGGGGTGCCGGCCGCGCGCTGAGCGCAGCCGAGCGGGTGGCACCGGGAGCGCGCGGATCGATGTCCGCGTGCGCCCGGCGCCGGCCGGTCAGACGGCGTCGATGGCGTCGATCGCCGCGTTGAACGTCTTCGACGGGCGCAACGCCGCGTCGGCCTTCTTGCGGTCGACGTGGAAGTACCCGCCGAGGTCGACGGCCGGGCCCTGGGCGGCGGCGAGCTCGCCGACGATGGCGTCCTCGCCGTCCTCCAGGCGCCCCGCGAGCGGGCCGAAGAGGTCCGCCAGCTCCAGGTCGTCCTGCTGGTTGGCCAGCGCCTGGGCCCAGTAGAGCGCCAGGTAGAAGTGCGAGCCGCGGTTGTCGAGCTCGCCGACCTTGCGGGACGGGGAGCGGCCTTCGTCGAGGAACTTGCCGACGGCCTGGTCGAGCGTCTTGCCGAGGACGCCGGCGCGCGGGTTGTCGGTCTTCTCGCTCAGGAACTCGAGCGAGACGGCCAGCGCGAGGAACTCGCCGAGGGAGTCCCAGCGCAGGTGGCCTTCCTTCTGGAACTGCTGGACGTGCTTCGGGGCGGAGCCGCCGGCGCCGGTCTCGAAGAGGCCGCCGCCCTGCATCAGCGGGACGATCGAGAGCATCTTCGCGCTCGTGCCGAGCTCGAGGATCGGGAAGAGGTCGGTCAGGTAGTCGCGCAGCACGTTGCCGGTGACGGAGATCGTGTCCTCGCCCCGCTTCGCACGCTCCAGCGTGTAGCGGGTGGCGTCGGCGACGTTCTTGACCTCGATCGTCAGGCCGTCGGTGTCGTGGCCCTCCAGGTACTGGCGGACCTTCTTCAGGACCTCGGCGTCGTGCGCGCGGGTCTCGTCGAGCCAGAAGACCGCGGGGGCGCCCGTGGCGCGGGCGCGCTCGACGGCGAGCCGGACCCAGTCGGCGATCGGGGCGTCCTTGGCCTGGCAGGCGCGGAAGATGTCGCCCGCCTCGACGGGCTGCTCGAGCAGCGTGGTCCCCGAGGAGTCGACGACGCGGACGGTGCCGGCCGCGGCGATCTCGAAGGTCTTGTCGTGGGAGCCGTACTCCTCGGCCTTCTGCGCCATCAGGCCGACGTTCGGGGTGGTGCCCATCGTGGCCGGGTCGAAGGCGCCGTGCTCGCGGCAGAAGTCGACCGTCTCGGCGTAGAGCGGCGCGTAGGAGCTGTCCGGGATCACGAACTTCGTGTCCTGCAGCGCGTCGGCGGTGTTCCACATCTGGCCGGACGTGCGGATCGCGGCCGGCATCGACGCGTCGATGATCACGTCGGACGGCACGTGCAGGTTCGTGATGCCCTTGCTCGAGTCGACCATCGCCAGGTCGGGGCCGGACTCGTAGGTCGCGGTGATCGCGGCCTCGATGGCGGCCTTCTTGTCGGCCGGCAGCTTCTCCAGCGCCGAGAGGACGGAGGCGAGGCCGTCGTTCGGGTCGGCGCCGACGGACGCGAGGTCGTCGCCGAACTGCGCGAAGACGTCGGCGAAGAACGCGCGCACGCCGTGGCCGAAGATGATCGGGTCGGAGACCTTCATCATCGTCGCCTTCAGGTGCAGCGAGAAGAGGACGCCCTTGGCCTTGGCGTCGGCGACCTGCTCCTTCAGGAAGGCGTCGAGCGCGGCCTTGCGCAGGACGGCGGCGTCGACGATCTCGCCCTCCAGGACCTTCACGGACGGCTTCAGCACCGTGACGGTGCCGTCGGCGGCGACATGCTCGATCTTCAGGTCGTCGTCCTGGGCGAGCGTCGTGGACGTCTCGGAGTGGCGGAAGTCGCCGTCGGACATCGTGGAGACGTGCGACTGCGAGTCGCCCGACCAGGCGCCCATCGAGTGCGGGTGCTTCTGGGCGAAGCGCTTGACCGAGGCGGGCGCGCGGCGGTCGGAGTTGCCCTCGCGCAGGACCGGGTTGACGGCGGAGCCCTTGACGTTGTCGTAGGCGGCGCGGGCGGCCTTCTCGGCGTCCGTCTGCGGGCTCTCGGGGTAGTCCGGGATCGCGTAGCCGGCGGCCTGCAGCTCCTTGATGGCGGCCTTCAGCTGCGGGACCGACGCCGAGATGTTCGGCAGCTTGATGATGTTCGCCTCGGGCGTCTTGGCGAGCTCGCCGAGCTCCGCCAGGGCGTCCGGGACGCGCTGCTCGGCGGTCAGGAGGTCGGGGAACTGCGCGAGGATCCGGCCGGCGAGCGAGATGTCGCGGGTCTCGACGGCGACGCCGGCCTTGCCGGCGAACGCCTCGATGATCGGGAGCAGGGAGTGCGTGGCGAGGGCCGGGGCCTCGTCGGTGTAGGTGTAGATGACCTTCATGGTGGGCATTGCGCCTGCTTCGCTCGGGGTCTGACCTGCGCGCGAGGATCTCCGTCCTCCGCAGTCGGACACGCTATCTCCTGGGGTCCTGCCGACGCCGTCTGAGCGGGGCGTCGCGGGTGCCCGTGCGACGCCCGCCCGGCGACGTGGGGGCCGCGGACCGGACCGTCGTCGGGGATCGGCGGGGCCGTCGGCGCGCGCGTCGTCGCCACTCGCGGGCCACCGGATGACGAGCCCGCCGGATCGTGGACATACGACCGATCCTGCTAGGCCGGCGGTCCCGGGGCCTGCAGGATCCCGTGCTACGACCATCGCCGCGCGCCCTCTCGCCGTGGTCCCGGGACCCGGCGGGCGCCGGCACGAGGGCGAGGTACCACCCATGACGATCGACGATCCCGGACACGCCGGGGACTCCCCCGCTCCGGCCGGGCCGTCCGACGGCGCCCCGCGCCGCCCCCTCGAGGTCCCGGACGCCCTGACGCCGCTGAGCCAGGGCGTCGTCCAGCTGCTGGTCCGGCCGATCGTGAGCCTCGAGCAGCTCGACGTGCTGACCGCGACGCTGCGGGCGTTCCGTCAGATCGCGTCCGTCGAGGTCGAGGCGGTCAACGGCCGCTCGGTCCAGCTCGAGGTGCACCTGCGCGAGCCGCTGTCGTTCGCCGGCCAGCTGCGCCGGCGCCTGGGCAGCGCGGTCGTGGCGGTCCGCGCCGAGCGGGACCACCTGGTCGTCGATCTCGATCCCGCGCGGACCTGGCTCGTCGGGGCCCCGACGGCCGACGAGCCCGCCCCGGCCCCCGTCGCCGGCGCGGCCGCCCGGCCCGTCGCGTTGCTGGTCCCGGAGGACCGCTCCCCGCAACGCCGCGCCGCCGACGCCACCCGCGCGGACGCCCGTGCCGACGGCGTGCGGACCACCTCCCCGCGTCCCGCCGCCGGGCCCGCCCCGGCCTCCGCACGGCCGCGCCACGACCTCGCCGCCGACGTGCTCGCCCGCAACGTCCTGGACGCGATCCCCGACACCTCCGTGCTCGTGCTCGACGCCGCGATGCGCCTGCGGGCCGTGGCCGGCACCGCCCTGGCGCGGCTCGGCCACCCGCGCGAGGTCCTCGTCGGCCGGCCGGCCCGCGAGGCGCTGCCCACGCTCCCGTGGGACGTCGTCGAGCCCGCGTTCGGCGCGGCCCGCCACGGCGACTCGTCGGCGCTGGAGTTCGAGACGCTCGACCACGCGGCGGTCTTCGAGGCGAGCCTCTCCCCCGTGCGCGACACCGCCAACGGGACGGGCGTGGTGCTCGTGCTGCGCGACGTCACCTCGCGCCGCCGCGACGCCGCGGTGATCGCCGACGCCGACGAGATGTTCGAGCTGTCGTTCGCCCGCGCGCCGATCGGCAAGGCGATCCTCGCGCCCGACGGCGCGTTCCTGAAGGTCAACGAGGCGTTCTGCCGGCTGCTCGGGTACGACGAGGCCGCGCTGCTGCAGCGGGACTTCCGGACGATCACCCACCCGGAGGACCTCGACACCGACGAGGCGCTGCTGCAGGAGACGCTCGATGGCCTGCGCGACGGCTACGTGCTGGAGAAGCGCTACGTCCACGCGGCGGGCCACCCGATCCACATCCAGCTCTCGGTCGCGCTCGTCCGCGAGGCCGGCGGGGCGCCGCGCTGGCTCGTCGCGCAGGTCGTCGACGTCACCCGCCGGATCCGGCTCGAGGAGGAGCTCCGCAACGGCACCGAGCAGGACGGCATGACGGGCCTGTGGAACCGCTCGCGCCTGGCCGTCGAGCTCGGCCTGCGAGCCCAGGAGGCGCGGCGCTACGGCGTCGGCGCGTCGCTGCTGTCGATCGACCTCGACGACTTCGCGCGTGTCGACGAGACGCTCGGCCGCGTCCGTGCCGACGCCTTCCTGCGGACCGTCGCCAACGCGATCCGCGCGACCGTGCGCGACTGCGACCACTGCGCGCACCCCGAGGGCGACGAGTTCGTGGTCCTGCTCCCCCACACGCCCCTGGACGGCGCCCGGATCGTCGCCGACCGGATCGCCGAGGCCCTGCTGGCCTGCGACGCGCCGGGCCTGCCCCCGGGCTTCCTGCGCGCGAGCATCGGCGTCGCCGAGCTCGTCCCCGGCATGACCGGCGAGCGCTGGCTGTGGCACGCCGAGCAGGCGCGCCGCGTGGCCCGGCGGGCCGGCGGCGGACGCTCGGCGCTGGGCACGGGCCCGGACGCGGCGGTCGTCGCGCCCGAGGACGGCGCGGGCGCCGCGGCGGTCCTCGGCGAGCGCTGAGCGGGCCGGCGCCCTGACCCGGGCGGCACCCACCCCAGGAACGACGAAGGGCCCGCATCGCGGGCCCTTCGTCTGCTCCGAGGAGCCCTCTCAGGGACTCGAACCCTGGACCCCTTCCTTACCATGGAAGTGCTCTACCACTGAGCTAAGAGGGCGCGAGAAGGAAGAGTAGCGGGGTCCGCGCCGACGCGCGCGCCGATGGCCCCCGACCGTCCATCCGGGGCCCGCGCGGCGGCCCCGCGACGACGCGGCGGCGACGCCGGAGCCCCCGCCACGACGGTCCCGTCGGCGCGGTCCGCGAGGATGTCGGCATGAGCCGTGCCGTCGCCCGCCGTGGACCGCGAGACGCATCGGCGCGCCCGCCGTGGCGCCCGTCCCGCCGGACCGGGGCGGCCGGCCGGTGACGCGCGTCGTCGTCACCGGGCTCGGCGCGATCACGCCGGCCGGGCCCGACGCCGCGTCGACGTGGTCGGCGATCGTCGAGGGGCGCTCGGCCGTCCGGCCGACCAGCGCGTTCGACGCGTCGGACCTCGACGCGCGGATCGCGGCGACGATCGAGGGCTTCGACCCCGTCGCCCTCCTGGGCCGCAAGCGCGCCAACCGGACCGCCACGTTCTCCCAGTACGCCGTCGCCGCGGCGCGCGAGGCGGTCGCGGACGCGGGGGTCGTCATCGACGAGGAGCTCGCCGGACGGGTCGCGGTCTGCCTCAACACCGCGGTCTCGGGCATCGGCCCCGCGGACCAGGCCAACGCCGCGCTGCTGGCCGACGGGCCGGGCGCGGTGAGCGCCTACTACGTGCCGCAGATGATCCCGAGCGTCCCGGCCTGCGAGGTCGCGATCGACCTGGGCGTGCACGGCCCGGTGACGGCCGCGGCGCTGGCGTGCGCGAGCGGCACCGCGGCGGTCCTCGACGCGCGGCGGATGCTCCTGTCCGGCGAGGCCGACGTGGCGATCGCCGGCGGCACCGACGCGCCGCACACCCGCTCGCTGATGGCGGGGCTCGGGCGGATGGGCGCGCTCAGCCGCAACAACGACGACCCCGAGGGCGCGTGCCGGCCGTTCGACGTCGACCGCGACGGCTTCGTGCCGTCGGAGGGCGCCGTGGTGTTCGTGCTGGAGCGCGAGGAGGACGCCCGGGCCCGCGGCGCCCGGATCCACGGGGCCGTGCTCGGCGGCGCGCTGACCAGCGACGCGTACCACCTGAGCGCCCCGGACCGCGACGGCCGCTACGCGAGCGAGGCGATCCGCCTGACGCTCGAGCGCTCGGGCCTCGATCCCGTCGACGTCGACTGGCTGTGCGCGCACGGCACCGGCACCCCGGCCAACGACCGCACCGAGACGCTGGCGATCCGGCGGGCGTTCGGCGCGGCCGTCGACGAGGTCGCGGTCAGCTCGCCGAAGTCGGTGCTCGGCCACATGATGGGCGGCGCCGGCGCGCTGTCCCTGCTGGCCTGCCTGTTGGCGATCCGCGACGACCGGATCCCGCCGACGATCAACCTGGAGAACGTCGACCCGGCGTGCGAGCTCGACCACGTCGCGAACGTGGCGCGTGAGACGCCCGTGCGGGTCGCCGTGGCGGACGCGTTCGGCTTCGGCGGGCAGAACTGCGTCGTGGCGGTCGGGGCGGCCTGAGCGGCCGGGGCGGCCCGGTCGCCCGCCTGGCGGACGGGTCCCACCGCCTAGCGGACGAGTCCCAGGAACTCCGCGCGGGTGCGGGCGTCGTCCCGGAGCAGGCCGCGCAGGGCCGACGTCACGGTCCTGCTGCCCGACTTGCGGACGCCCCGCACGACCATGCAGAGGTGCTCGGCCTCCAGCACGACGCCGACGCCCTTGGGCTCCAGGGTCTCCGACAGCCAGTCGGCGACCTGGGCGGTGAGCCGCTCCTGGACCTGGAGGTCGCGCGCGAACGTGTCGACGACGCGGGCGAGCTTCGACAGCCCGACGATCCGCTCGCCCGGCAGGTACGCGACGTGCGCGACGCCGTGGAACGGCAGCAGGTGGTGCTCGCAGAGCGACCAGAACGGGATGTCCTTGACGACCACGAGCTCGTCGTAGCCGCCGTCGTTCTCGAACGTCGTCGCGGCGAACGGCTCCGGGGAGAGCATCTCCGCCCAGGCCTTGCCCACGCGGCGCGGCGTGTCGGCCGTGCCCTCGGCGTCCGGGTCCTGCCCGAGCGCGAGGAGCAGCGCCCGCGTCGCGGCCTCGACCCCGGGGACGTCGATCTCGCGGCGCACGATCTCGGTGCGCGCCGACGGACGACGGCCCTTCACGCGATCGGGGGCGGGCGTCGCGTCGGGGTCCGTCATCGCGGTTCGTAGGCTACCCGGCCCGCCCGTGGTTGCCGTTTCCGCACCGACCCCGGCCGCACCGGGCGGGTGGCGCGCCGCCGCACGGGGTACGGTGCGGCCGAGGAGCCGCTCGTCCCGCCGTGGGGCGCGCGGCGGATCCCGACGAAAGGGCAGCACGTGGCTGGACTTGGTGGCACGTCGACCGGCGAGATCGACGCTCCGATCGACGAGGTCTGGGCGACCCTGACCGCGATCGAGACGATCGCGGAGTGGCAGGACGGCATCATCGGCGCCGATCCGATCGAGCGCGACGGCGACGGCCAGGTGGTGCTCGCGAAGATCACCGCCGACGTCAAGGTCAAGGAGCTGAGCGTCGTGACGCGCTTCTCGCGCCAGGCGCCGACGTCCCTGATCTGGAAGGTCGAGTCGGGCGACGTCAAGAAGCTCGACGGCTCCTGGACGCTCGAGGACCTCGGCGGCGGCCGGACCCGCGCGACCTACGAGATCGAGGTCGACCCGGGCCGCATGTTGTCGATGCTCGTGCGCGGGCCGGTGGAGGAGAAGATCCGCCAGCGCCTCGTCAGCACGCGCCCGGCGGAGCTCGCCGAGCGCGTGAAGGCCGACCGCGGCTGAGTCCCCGGGGCGGGCGGACCGCGGCGATCCTCGCCGCGCGCCGCGCCGCCCCGGCGCGTCAGCCGATCTTCACCAGGTCGATCACGAAGATCAGCGTGCTGCGCGCCGGCACGCCCGCGGTGCCCTCGCTGCCGTAGCCCTGGGACGGCGGCACGACCAGCACGCGCCGGCTGCCCGCCGTCATGCCGGGGACGCCCTTGATCCAGCCCTCGATCAGGCCGCCGCGCTCCAGCCCGAAGCTCGCCGTCCCGCTGCCGCGGGACCACGTCGAGTCCACGACCTGCTTCTTGCCGCCCCAGACGACCAGGCTGTAGCGGACCTCGAGGGTGTCGCCGACCTTCGCGCGCCGGCCGGGGCAGCGGACGACGTCGTCCTTCACGAGCCTCGACGGCGGCCGGCCCTTCGGCGAGCCGACCTTCGGGGCCTTCGACGTCCGCGTGCCGACGCCGCGGACGAGCCGCTTGACGGCCGCCGCGGCCGAGCCGGCGCCCTTGGCCTTCGGCGCCGGGGTGCTGCACCGGGCCGCCGCGTCCGCGACGCCGGTCCCGCCGGGGACGGTCGCTCCGGGGAGCGCGAGCGCCCCGGCGACGACGAGCACCCCCGTCGCGCTGCCCAGGACCGCCGCGCGGCCCCGGGGCCGCGGGCGGGAGGCGATCACGACGCCTTGACGAGGTCGATCACGAAGATGAGCGTGCCGCCCGGGGGGACCCCGTCGGTGCCCTGGGGCCCGTAGCCCAGGTCGGAGGGGACGACGAGGACCCGCCGGCCGCCGGGCTTCATGCCCGGGACGCCCTTGATCCAGCCCTCGATCAGGCCGCCCTCCTCGAGGGGGAAGCTCGTGGAGTTCGGCGAGCGCGACCACGAGGAGTCGACCGGCGTCGTGTCGCCGCCCCAGTTGACCAGCGTGTAGCGGACCTCGACGTTGTCGCCGAGCTTCGCGGCGGTGCCCTTGCCGGTGACGACGTCCTCCGAGACGAGCTTCGCCGGCGGGGCGGCCGACGGCGACGCGACGATCGGCGGCTTCTTCAGGTCGGACCCGACGCCCGACACGAGCTTCTTCACGGCGGCGTCGGTCGCGGCGGGGTCGGCGGCCGGCGTCGTCTCGGTCGTGGCGTCCGTGGCGGTCGCCGTGCCGTCGGCGGCCGTGCTCGTCTGCTCGGTGGTGGTGCCTTCGACGTCCTTCGCCGTGGTCTCGTCGCCGCAGCCGACGCCGGCGAGCGCCAGCACCAGGAGCGGGAGGGGCAGCAGCCTGCGGGGGGAGATCATCGGCGCAGCGTAGCCGGGGCGCCCCGATGCTCGCGCCGAGGGCGGCGTCGCCGCCCGGCCGCGCCCTACGGGCCGACCGCGACGAGCCGCGCGACCAGGTGGTCGAGCGTCGCCGACGGGTCGCCGCAGACGCCGGTGTGCACCGGCGAGGGCTGGATCATCGTGTTCGACGGCGCGGCGAGCCAGCCGAAGCGGTCGGAGCGGGGCATCGCGGCGATCGCCCCGGCCTCCGGATCGCCGTCCGCGACGCGGGTCAGGCCGTGCAGGTGCGCGGCGATCGCCTCGAGGTCGAGCGCCGGGTCGAGGACCCGCAGGCGCTCCGGGTCGACGGCGGTGCGCAGCCCGAGGAAGCGGTGGCGCCGAGCGTGCAGCACGACCCCCACGTTCAGGCCCTCGCCGCGCTCCATCGACGGCACGAGCCGCAGGACCGCGTACTGGAAGACCTCCTGCCCGCCGACGACGTCCGGCGACGGAGCGGCGTCCGGGCGGGCCTCCGCGGCGGCGCCCCGGCCGTCGGGGCGCGCCGACGGGGGCTCAGCTCGTGCGGGCACGCTCGGCCTCCTCCACGAAGCCGCGGGGCCCGGTGATGCGCGCGAGCAGGTCGGCGACGACGAGCTCCGGACCGCCCTCCCCCAGCCACTGCTCGGGGACCTCGCTCACGACGGCCCGCAGGAGGTCCTCGGTGACGTGGCGCGCGAGCCGCTCGTCCATCGCGGTGATCGAGCTCGCGAGCGGCAGCAGGACGTGGTCCCGGATCGCCGGGAAGCGCCCGGTCGCCCGCGCGGGGTCCAGGCCGGCGTGCTGGCGGTAGAGCGCGGCGCCGTTGTCGATCACCCAGACGCGGCCGTGCCACGTCAGCAGGTTCGGGTTGCGCGGCGTCCGGTCGACGTTCTCGACGAACGCGTCGATCCACACGAGCGCGGCGGCGAGGTGCTCGCTCGGCTGGGGCCCGGCGGCCGGGCTGTAGGGCAGCGCGCGCGGGAGGAAGTCGAGCCCGACGTTCAGCCCGGCGCTGGCGGCGACGTGCTCCTGGATCTCGGGGTCGGGCTCGGCGTGGGAGAGCTCGAGTGGCAGGTCCACGAGCGCCAGGTCGGGCAGCAGGAGTCCGAGGTCCGGCTCCTCGAGCGCGAGCGTGCGGATCAGCTCGCCGACGACGATCTCGGCGACGAGGACCTTCGTCCCCTGCGCGGCCCCGGAGAGCTTGACGACGTAGAGCCCGTCGTCGTCGGCCTCGACGAGCGCGGGGACGGAGCCGCCCTCGCGCAGCGGCGAGACGTAGCGGAGGGCGTGGACCGTGCGGAGCACCCGGGCAGCATGCCACGGACGCCGCGGGAGCCCGGCCGCGAGGGCCCCGGTCGGTCACGGACGCCCTCTGGCGCACGCTCGACCGCCCCCACGACCCGCGGCTCAGTCGGGGAGCTTCCCCGACGCCACCGCGCGCGTCAGCGACGCGACCTGGGCGGGCGTCTCGAGGTCCAGCCCGGCCGACCAGCCCAGGCGCGGCGGCCCGAGCTCGCGGCGGGCGGTCCCGATCGCCGAGCGGGCGAGCACCGGGTCGTCGGCGACGCACTCGGCGATCGCCAGGGCGCGGGCGTCGACCTCGTCCCTCGGGGCCGCGGCCCACGCGAGGCCGAGCGCCACGGCGCGGTCGCCGTCGAGCTCCTCGTCGAAGACCCCCAGCGCGATCGCGGCCTCGCGCCCGGCCAGGCGCTCGAGCAGCGTGAAGTGTCCGCCGCCCGGGTGCAGGCCGATGCGGTGGAAGCCGGCGAAGATCCGCGCGTCGTGGGCGACGATCCGCAGGTCGGCGGCGAGCGCCAGGTTCAGGCCCGCGCCGACGGCGGCGCCGGCGACCGCCGCGACGACGGGCGCCCGCAGCGCGCCGACGCGGACGAACGACGCGTAGAGCGCGCGCAGCTCCTCGACCGTCTCCGGGCCCGCGTCCGGCTGCCCGACCGCGCGCAGGGTGTCCCGGGCGCCGCCCGCGCAGAACGAGCGGCCCTCGCCGCGCAGGACGACCGCCCCGATCGCGTCGTCGGCGTCGACCCGCTCGCAGGCGGCGATGAGCTCGCGGGCCATCGGCAGCGTCAGCGCGTTGCGCCGCTCCGGCGCGTTCAGCGCGATGACGGCGACGGCGCCCTGCACGGTGACGGTGATCTCGGCCATGGCGGCAGTCTCGCGGACCGCCGTCTCAGCCGGAGCGCAGCCCCACGAGCTGCATCGCGACGAGCACCGCGGTGAGGGCGAGCACGACCACGCGCGACCCGCGGCGGGGGTCGGCCGCGGCCAGGGCGAGGGTCCACACGCCGTACCAGGCGAAGCTCGTGCCGGCGGCCGCCACGACGAGCGCGGTGCTCGCCACCGCGCCCGTGGTCCAGCGCACGACGCCCACCCCGACGGCCACCAGCAGCAGCACCGTCGCGACCCCGGCGACCACGGTCAGCGCGCGGAACGTGGCGCCGGAGGGCACGCCCGACCCGAGCCGCTCGGCCACGAACGCCGGCACGCTGTGGCGGTGCCCGTCCGCCGTGTGGGTGCCGATCAGGCCGGTCGCGTGGATCGGGGCGGTGCCGAACGCGAGCAGGGTCCCGCCGGCGAGGATCGCGAGGCCCGTGACCGCCCCGGCCAGGACCCGCCAGCGGCGCTCGCCGACGAGGAGGAAGGGCAGGGCCAGGCCCGAGGACAGCTTGATCGCCGGCCCGAGCGCGAGCAGCAGCGCCCCCGGGGCGTCGGCCTGACGCGACAGCAGCCAGAGCCCGCCGGCCATCGGCACGAGCATCAGGACGTCGTTGTGCGCGCCGCCGACGCCGTAGGCGAGCAGGATCGGGTTCAGGCCGACCAGCACGAGCGCGAGCGACGCGGAGCCCGGCCGCGGGTCGTTGCGCCGGGCCGCGAGCGCGCAGAGGACCGCCGTGACGATCGCCGCGGCGCCGGCGACGGCCTTCAGCGCCCAGGCCGCGCCGAGCGTCCCCAGGGACGAGACCCACGCGCTCAGCCCGGTGAAGAGCGGGCCGTAGACCGTCGGCGTGTGGTGCCAGTCCGGCGACACGTAGGGGAACGACGGGTCGCGCATGATCGCGTGCGGACCGTGCTGGTAGGGATCGATGCCGTGCAGGCCGAGCATCCGGCCGTACGCGACGTAGCTGAAGAGGTCGGTGAGCGGCCGCGGTGGGGTGAGCGTCAGCAGCACGACGAGGGCGACGACCGCCGTGAGCACGAGCGCCGGGCGGATCGCGCGGGCGCACGCCACCGCGACGGCGTACGAGCCCAGGAGCGCCCAGAGCAGCGCCACGTGGTCGGGCCGGTGCACGTGCGGGAGACCGGCGAGCGGCCCCGCGGGCATCCGCGCGCCGGCGACGCGCTCGTGGTGGCGCAGGTGCCCGAGCGCGATCCCCGCCGTGCTGAGGACCGCGACCGCGAGCGCCGCGTGACCGGCGACCACCTGCGCCCAGCGGCCCCACGGCAGGCGCCGGGACGGCGGGGCGTCGAGCACCGACGCGGGGCGCCACGCGGTGGGGACGGCGACGTTCGCCGTGATGCCGTCGGTGGACATGGCTTCGGGGACGGTGTCCCGGAGCGGAACCTACGCCCGCGGCCGCGGGCGCGCGCGACATGATCCGGTCGCGCCACGTCCGGGGGTGCCGGCCGGGCACGCACCGCCTCCGGGGACGCCGCCGTGCGGGCCGCTCCCGGACCGTGCGGAGCCCGTCCGCCGATGGTCCCCGGGGAACGACGAAGGCCCCGCGGTGCGGGGCCTTCGAGCAGTGGGGGGAACAGGATTCGAACCTGTGTAGGCAGAGCCAACGGGTTTACAGCCCGTCTCCTTTAACCACTCGGACATCCCCCCGAGCGATGGCGGATCCTAGCGAGGCGGCGCGGATCGCGTCGCCTCGCTGGATGGACCTGCCTAGACGGCGTCCCGGAGACGCTGCGACTCGGGGAGGCTCTCGAGCTTCTTGAGCGTGTGGCTCTCGATCTGGCGGATGCGCTCGCGGGTGACGTCGAATGCGCGGCCGACCTCCTCGAGCGTCGAGGGCTGGTCGCCGGAGAGGCCGAAGCGCATCTCGATGACCTCGCGCTCGCGCTTGGGCAGCGTCGAGAGCGCGCGGCGGACGTGCTCCTTGCGCAGCTGCTCGCTCGTCATCTCGAACGGCGACTCGGCGTCCTTGTCCTCGACGAAGTCGCCGAGGGAGGACTCCTCGTCCTCGCCGACCGGCTTCTCGAGCGAGATCGGCTGCTGGGACATGCGCAGGATGTCCCGCACGTCGCGGACCTGCATGTCGACCTCGGTCGCGATCTCCTCCGGCGTGGGCTGCCGGCCGAGCGACTGGACGAGCTGGCGCTCGACGTGGACGACCTTGTTGAGCTTCTCCACCATGTGGACCGGGATCCGGATGGTCCGGCCCTTGTCGGCGATGGCGCGCGTGACGGCCTGGCGGATCCACCACGTGGCGTAGGTGGAGAACTTGTAGCCGCGGCGGTAGTCGAACTTCTCGACCGCGCGGATGAGGCCCAGCGAGCCCTCCTGGATGAGGTCGAGGAAGGAGAGGCCACGGCCGAGGTAGGCCTTGGCGATCGAGACGACGAGGCGCAGGTTGGCCTCGATCATCTGCTGCTTGGCCTGGATGTCGCCGCGCTCGATGCGCTTGGCGAGCTGGACCTCCTGGTCGGCGGTCAGCAACGCGACGCGGCCGATCGACCGCAGGTACATGCGGAGCGAGTCGAGGCTCGGCTCGACCGTGAGGTCGATCTGCGGGCGCTCCTTCGGGGCGGTGCCGGACTCGCGGTCCTTGCGGGACCCGGCGTGCTCGAGGCGCTCGGCCTCGGACGCGGTGCGGTCGTGCGCGTCACCGGCGGCGTGGAGGACGTCCACGCCCAGCTCGTCCAGGTGCCCGTGGAACGCGGTGAGCTGCTCCTTCGTGACCTCGGCCTCCTCCAGGGCGGCCGCGATCCCCGCGACGGTCAGGAAGCCCTTCTCCTGGCCTTCGGCGATGAGCGCTCGCAACTCGTCGATCTCGGTGATCGGCGTCTCGTCGGCCAAGAGGGCCTCGTTGTTGCTCACGTCGGAACCTTCCAATCTTCGGTTCGATGCCCTCCCGGATTCCCTCCGGACGGCGATCACGATGTCTCCACCGTCGACATGCAGTCGTGGCCCCGGGGCGCTGACGCGATCCCCTGCGGTGCCGACGCTGACGTGTCGTCGTGCTTGCAAGGAATAGCACAAGGTCGACCGGATCGGCGCTGCGAGGGTGATGTCGATCACACGGAGCGACGCCACACATCCGGCCAGATCCGCCGCGGTGGCACGCACCGGGCGGGTATCCCGTGCGCGCGGGAACTCCGTCGCGGCGGGCCGGCGGGCCCCGGGACCGGCCCGGCGAATTCCTACCCGAGGTCGCGCGAAGGGCCGCGCGAGCCGGGTCGCGACGTGCCCCGCGCCCGCGCCCCGGGGCGGCGGCGTCCCGGGAACGGTGACGCGAGCGCACGCGCCGCGGCGCGCTCAGCCGGCAGGGTGACGGCCGGCGGCCATCGTGCGGCGCAGGCCGAGGAAGTAGTCCACGCCGCTCCAGATCGTGATGCCGACCATCGCGTAGACGAGCACGTCGAGCCACGCGTGGCCGCCCGAGATGAGGATCAGCAGCAGGATCACGAGGATCTGGAACGAGGTCTTGACCTTGCCCAGCCACGCGGCGGCGATGACCTCGCCGTGCTGGGCGGCGACGGCGCGGGTCAGGGTGACCGCGAGCTCGCGGCCGATGATCACGACGGCGACCCAGGCGGCGACCCGGTCGACGCCCACGAGCATCACGAGCGCCGCGATCACCAGCAGCTTGTCGGCGATCGGGTCGGCGAGCTTGCCGAAGTTCGTGATCAGGTCGGAGCGGCGGGCGAGCCAGCCGTCGAGCCAGTCGGTGACGGACGCGAGCCAGAAGACGAAGGCCGCGATCACGTCGCCGGTGCCGGTCTCCTGGGCCAGGGCGAGCACCATGACCGGGACCAGCAGGATGCGCAGCACGGTCAGCGCGTTCGGCAGGTTCACGGGCACCAGGGGGAGTATCCCGGTCGCCGGACCCCGACGCGACCGCGGCGCGCACGCGACCGGCGGCGGCGGGGGTCGCGTGCGGGGCAGGCGGGGCCCC
>NZ_JBFAPC010000114.1:0-18237 GCF_040675535.1 Patulibacter sp. NPDC049589
CCGGACCGTCCGGTCCGCGGCGCGCCCCGCCGGTCTGCAGGTCGCCGACAGCGAGGCGCCGCCGGTCGGCGCGGGAGGAGAGGAGGCGCGTGTGCGGTGGACGTCAGCAGTCGTTCGAACTTGGAAGTCGTCGGAACAGGTGGATGAAGATGAGCAAGACGAGAGACGGAAGGGCCTCCGCACGGAGCGCCGTAGTGGAGCCCGGAGGAGCGGGCCGTCGACCGCCGGGGCCCCCGGAGACCGACGGAGAGGCCCTGGGAGCCGCGGCGGACGGTCCGCTCCGCGACGGCCCGGACGGGGGCGTCACCGGTGGCCGGGCGGCGGGCGCCGGACCGGCGGTGCGGCTCACCAACCTGACGAAGGTCTTCCCCGGCACGGTCGCGTTGAGCGGGGTCGACATGGAGATCCTCCCCGGAGAGATCCACGGTCTCGTCGGAGGGAATGGCTCGGGGAAGTCGACCTTGATCAAGATCCTCGCCGGCGTCCATCAGGGGGAGCCCGGCGGGACCGTCGAGGTGGGCGGCCAGGCGTTCGCGGCGGACCATGCCTCCCCCGAGCTGGCGCACCGTTGCGGCATCCGGGTCGTCCACCAGGACCTCGGCGTGTTCCTGGACATGACGCTCGCCGAGAACCTCTCGCTCGGCCATGGCTTCGACACCGGGCCCGCCGGACGGATCCGCTGGCGCCGCATCCGCGCCCGGACGGCCGAGCTGATCGACCGCTTCGAGATCCAGGCGACGCCCCGCACGCTCCTGCGCGACATGAGTCGGGCGGGCCAGACGCAGGTCGCGATCGCCCGGGCCCTGCAGGACCTCGACGACGGGGCGGGCGGCCTGCTGATCCTCGACGAGCCGACGACGGCCCTGCCCGAGCACGAGGTGAGCCTGCTGCTCGGCTCGCTGAAGCGCTACGCCGCCGCGGGCCAGAGCATCCTCTACGTCAGCCACCGGATCGGGGAGATGCTCGACCTGACCGATCGGGTGACCGTCCTGCGGGACAGCCGGCTGCAGGGCACGTATCCGACCGCGGAGCTCGACGAGGACGGCCTGATCAGGGCCATCGTCGGGCGCGAGCTCGAGGCGGCCGACCGCCCGGCTCCGCCCCCTCGCGCCGCCACCAGCGTGCTCTCCGTCGACCGGCTCCATGCCGGCCCGCTCCGGGACGTGAGCATCCGGGTGGATCCGGGGGAGATCCTCGGCGTGGCGGGGCTCCTCGGCTCGGGTCGCAGCGAGCTTCTACGCGCGATCTTCGGGGATCTCCCGGTCGAGTCCGGGACGATCGAGCTCGATGGCGACCGTCGCCGCTGGCGGCATCCGGCGGACGCCATCGCGGCCGGCGTCGCGCTCGTTCCCGAGAACAGGGCCGAGGAAGCGGCCTTCCTCGACCAGTCGGTCTACGCGAACATCGGGATCGGGAGCCTCGGCCGGTACTGGCGGGGCCTGCGGCTCCGCGATCGCCGCATGCGCGCGGACGGCGCGGGCCTCATGGCCGAGTTCGGCGTCAAGGGGGCGTCGGAGCGCGCGCTCATCAGCACGCTCTCGGGCGGCAACCAGCAGAAGGTCATCCTCGCGCGCTGGATGCGCCGGGAGCCGCGGCTGCTCCTGCTCGACGAGCCGACCCAGGGCGTCGACATCGGCGCGCGTGCCGAGATCTACGCGCTCGTACGGCAGGCGGTCAGCCGCGGCATGGCCGTGATCGTCGTGGCGTCCGACTTCGACGAGCTCGCGCTCGTCTCCGACCGCGCGGTCGTGCTCCGCGAGGGACGCGTCATCGCGGACGTCCCGCGCGACGAGCTGACCGCCGAGGTCCTCACGCAACTTACCCACTCCGAAGGTCGTCGTTGATCATGTCCACAGAAACCGTAGCTCCCGCCGCACGCAAGCTCGCGCCTCCGCGGGTCTCGCTGCTCACCGTCCTCGAGCGCGGCGCGCTCGGCATGGCCCTCGTGGTCCTCGTGGTGTTCTTCGCCACGAACTCGACCAGCGGGGACGCCTTCACGTCGGCGGCCAACATCCGCAACATCTTGGGCAACCAGTCGGTCACGGGGCTGATCGCCCTGGCGATGGTCATCCCGCTCCTCTGCGGTTACTTCGATCTCTCGGTCGCCGCGATCGCCGGTCTGGCGAACGTCACGTCGGCGGCGCTGATCTCCACGCACGGAGCACCGGTGTGGGTCGGCATCCTCGGAGGGATCGCGATCGCCGTGGCCGCCGGGTGCGTGAACGGCATCCTCGTCGCGGGCCTGAAGCTCAACGGCTTCATCGTCACCCTGGGGACCTACACACTGGTGGGCGGGCTCATCCAGCTCTACACCAAAGGTCAATCGATCTTCAGCGGCATTCCGGCGAGCTTTCGCGAGTGGGGCTCCCAAGAGTGGATCGGGCTTCCGCGGCCGTTCATCCTGTTCATGGTGGTGGGCTTGCTCGTGTGGTATGGGCTGTCGCATACGCCCTTCGGGCGACAGCTCGAGAGCATCGGATCGAGCGAGCGCGCTGCGCGGCTGGTGGGGATCCGGGTCGACCGGTCGGTGTTCCTCGCGTTCCTCGCGTCGGGGGCGATCGCCGGCGTGGCCGGCGCGCTCATGACGTCGCGGACGGGCGGCGCGGACCCGACCGCCGGTCCCGGCTACCTGTTTCCTGCGCTGACCGCTGTCTTCCTCGGGGCCACCACGATCCGGCCCGGGCACTACAACGTCTGGGGCACGGTGCTCGGCGTGTTCTTCGCGGCGATCGCGATCAGCGGCCTCTCGCTGCTGGGCGCCGACACCTGGATCACGCCGACGTTCAACGGCGCAGCGCTCGTCGTCGCCGTCGCCATCTCCACGGTCGCTGCCCGGCGTCGCGAGGTCCGGGCGGAGTCGGCTCTGCGGGCGCAGATGTCCAGTCGCGACGAGCCCGACGGAGGAGCAGCGGTGGCGCCGCCGGGGGCCGGGTCTCCCGTCGATCGACCGTAGGCGGTCGCGGACGGAAGGCGGTCGGCCGGCGCCCGTCGTCCCGGGGGTTCGCCGCAGGCGGACGGGCGTGGCCCGGTCGGGACCGGGGCCGTGGCGTCGGGCCGGGCGAGCCCCGCGGGCGCCACGGAACCCACGGGCGGGCCCGTGGGCGCGGACGCTCCGATCGGGGGTGGCGGGCGTCTATGGGGGACACGACAAAGCGGTTTCTGGTGCCCCGGCGGCTCGGGGGTGCTTGGTAGGACATCCATACAGGTCAATGCAGGTAGAGAGAACGGGGAGAACCAATGCATAACTGGTCCAGTGAGGGACGCAGCAGGCGCTACGCGCGGTTGCTCGGCGTCATGGCCCTCGTAGGGGCCTCGTCGCTGGCCGCCGTCGGCTGCGGTGGGGACGACGACACGCCAAGCACGGCCGCGAAGGGCTCCGAGACCACTGCGGCGGCCCCGGAGGCCACCAGCAAGGCCCCCGACGGCCTGCCCACGCTCGAGGCCCTCTACAAGGGCGGTGAGAAGTCGCCCCCCGCGAGCGGACCCAAGCCGCAGAAGGGCAAGTCGATCTGGTGGATCTCCTGCGGGATGTCGGTGCCGGACTGCTCGGTCCCGGCGAAGGCGGCCCAGGAGGCCGCGAAGGCCATCGGCTGGGACTTCAAGATCGCCGACGGCGCCCTGAACGTGAACAACGGCAATGAGAAGGCGGTGCGGCAGGCGCTCGCCGCTGACCCGGACGCGATGATCATCCACGCCGCCGACTGCCCGACGATCAACGCCCCGCTCGCGGAGGCCAAGAAGCGGAAGATCCCGGTTATCGGCGTGGAGGCCCTCGACTGCTCCGACCCGCCGAAGAACGGCGAGGACCTCCTCCCCTACGACAATCCGTACACCGATGAGATCAAGGGCAACGTCGACTTCTTCAAGGTGTGGGGCCAGGTGTCGGCGGCGTACCTCATCCACAAGAGCGACGCGAAGGCACAGATCATCCTGAGCCACGGCACCGAGGCGACCCACGAGACGGTCAACGCGGGCTTCCGCGAGACGTTCGACCAGTGCGGCGGCTGCAAGGTCCTGGAGGAGGCGAGCTTCGCCAACCCGGACCTCACCCCGGACGGGGCGTACGTCCAGCGCCTGCGGTCCGTCCTGACGAAGAACCCGACCGCGAACGCGGCGTACTTCCCGTTCGACGTGAACTTCCTCGTCGGCGGCGCGCAGGCGGCGAAGAGCGCGAACCCGGACATGCTCGTCACGGGCGGGTCCGGATCGGCGGCGTCCTTCGACCTCGTGCGCCAGGGCCTCATCGACGGGGTGACGGCACACGACACGCAATGGATGGGCTGGGGTGCGTTGGACAACGTCAACCGCATCCTCAACGGCCAGGAGCCCGTGCCGCAGGGCATCGGCTTCATCGCCGTCGACAAGGACCACAACCTCCCACCGAAGGGGGAGCTCTACAAGTCGACGGTCGACTTCCGGAGCGTCTACAGGAAGTCCTGGGGCGCGAAGTAGTTCGACGGGTGGCGTTCGCGAACCCCGGTACCTCGCCGAGGGCGATGCCCCCGGCGACGGCAACACGGCTCGATGACCGGTGGCGCTCCTGAGCCGGGGTCGGCGGATCTGCACGAGGTGGCTCCGGCTCTCCCGGGCAGATTGCGAGTCGGCCCGGGCTCACGGAGCACGGGCCGTCGCGCTCCTGGCCACCGCCGAGCGTCATCTGCTGGACGGTCGGCTGGTAGCGGGCATGCGCGGCCTCCTCGACGTCGAGTCCGTCCTCGCCGAGCCCCCGCTGTTCCGGCGGAACGCGGGGGCCCACCCGATCCGGCAGATGCGCTTGCATCACGCATATGAAAGGCAATCGGGGTCCATCCCGCCGCCGGTGCTCCGTCGGCGGTCGCGGCGCGGATGAGCGCGGTCGGGAAGGCGACTCCCGCGGCGACGGGGGGCCCGCGCGGCCGGCTGCTGCTGCCGGCCGTCGTCGTCCTCGGCGTGGTCTCGACGGCGGCCGGGAACGTCGGGGGCCCCTCGGCCTCGTGCCGCTGGCGATCGCCGCCGCCCGCGACGCGCTCCCGTGCGAGAGCGCCGGTCCGGAGAACGCCCTGCTCGGCGCGACGACCGCCGCCCGGCTGGGCGGCCTGCTGCTCGCGCTGGCGGAGGGCCCCGACCGGAGCTGGGCGTCCGCGGCGACCCTCGGGACGCTTGTAGCCACGATCGCGGTGCCCGCTGCGTGGGTCGCGTCGGAGGTCCGGACCGCGTCGCCCCTCGTGGACGTCCGCCTGCTGCGGCACCCCTCGGTGCTCGCCGCCGACGTCATGGTCCTCCCCGTCGGCATCGGCATCTTCTCGCTGCTGTCGCTCGTCGTCCGCTGTGTGCAGACGCCGGAGGCCGCTTGCTACGGGTTCGACTCGTCGGTCGCGGTCGCCGGGCTGATGCTCGAGCCGTACTCGGCGGCGGACTTCGGGGCCAGCCGCGTCGTCCGCCGGCTGGCGGCGCGGTTCACCCACGAGGTGATCGTCGCGGCCGCCAGCGGCGTGCTGATCGCCTCGATGGTGCTGTTCCTGCTCGCACGGTCGTCGATCGTCCGGCTGCTCGTGACGATGGCGCTGGCCGGGTTCGGTGTCGGAGCGATCTTCGCCATGCAGCCCGCGCAGCTGTACCGCGGCGTCCCCGAGGCGTAGACCGGCAGTGCGAACAGCTTCTACCAGGTGCTCCGCTACGTCGGCTACTCCGCTGGCAGCGCGCTCAGCGCAACGCTGCTGGTGACGACGATCCCGGTCGGCGCGTCGACGCCGACGGAGTCCGGATACGACGCCGCGGCGTGGATCGGCATCGTCGCGCTGGCAACCGCGACGGTGCTCAGCCGGCGCGCGGGGCGCGGGGCTACCGCGCGGCGGCACTGACCGCCCGTGCGTGCTCGTGCGCCGCCCCGGGGAAGCCTCGTCGCAGGCGGCGACGGGGCCGCCGGTGGCTCTGCGTGGCGGAACGGCTGGACGTTCAGAGGTCGGCGCCGGCGATCAGCGGCCTCGTCGGGGGCGACGCCCGAAGTCGGCTCGTAGCCCGTCCAGCACGATGTCAAGCATCCGTCGCCACGCCTCGGGATCCAGCTGGGGTGCGCCGACGAGTGCGCGGTTGGCGATGAGCAGCGCCGGCAGGTCGGCTGCGGTGAAGCGCGCGCGCAGGACGCCGGCCGTGTGCGCCTCGTCGATCAGGGTCGCTGCGTGGTCGATCGAGGCGGAGCAGACCCGGGCCAGCGCGGTCGCCCCGTCGGGGTAGGCGCGCGCGATCACGTCGCTGAGCGCCGGGTCCTCGGCCTGCAGCGCGCAGAGGCCCTCGAGGTAGCGGGCCAGGCGCTCCCACTCGTCGGGGCCCTCCATCGCCGTCCGCCGGACGGCGTCGAGCTTGGCGGCGGCGACGTCGGGCACGACCGCGTCGATCAGGGCCTCGCGGGAGCCGAAGCGGTTGTAGATCGTGCCGACGCTGACGCCGGCGCGCCGGGCGATCTCCTCCAGTGGCGCCTGGAGTCCGACCTCGCGGAAGACGTCGATCGCCGCCGCCTTGACGCGCTCCACGTTGCGCGCGGCGTCCCGGCGCAGAGGGTGCTCGGGGGCGGTCATCGACGACATCATCGCACGCAGTAGAACCTGAACTATACCTCAAGTTCCGTGCTACGGTGAACTTGAAGCACCACTCAACTTCTCTGCGACCATCGGAACGAGCACATGACCAAGACGATCGCCATCTTCGGAGCCGGCCCCGGGCTCGGGACGTCCGTCGCCCGCCGCTTCGGGCGCGAGGGCTACCGCGTCGCGCTCGTCGGGCGCCGGCCGGAGCCGCTCGAGGCGCTCGTCGTCACCCTCGCCGCCGAGGGCGTCGAGGCGGCCGCGTTCCCGGCCGACCTGCGCGACCTGGGGTCGATCCCGGCGCTCGTGGCGGCGATCACGGATCGCTTCGGCTCGATCGACGTGGTCGAGTACGCGCCGGTCGCCGAGGGCGGGTTCGTGCCGGCCGCCGAGCTGACGGCGGAGGCCCTGCGCCCCCTCCTGGACATCTACCTGCTCGCCCCGGTCGAGGTGGTCCGGGCGGTGCTGCCGCAGATGCTGGAGCGCGGGGACGGCGCGATCCTCCTCGGGCACGGGGCCTCGGCCGTGCTGCCGCCGCCGGGGATGAGCGGGCCGGGCCAGGCGATGGGCGCGGCCCGCAACTGGATCCACGGGCTGCACGCCGAGCTCGCCCCTCGCGGCGTCTACGCGGGCACGATCGCGATCGCGGCGATGATCGAGCGCAGCGCCGCCCACGACGCGCTGAGGTCGGGCGCGATCACGATCGACCTGCCCGACGGCGTCGAGCTGCCGACGGTGGACCCCGACGGGCTGGCCGACACCCTGTGGGCCATGGCGGCCACGCGCGATCGGGTCGAGACGGTCCTCCCGGAGGGGGCCGGCTTCTGATCCGCCGCTCGCGTCGCGACCCGGGCTGGCGGAGGGCTCCCGCGCCACCCCGGCCGCACGGCGCTCAGTCCCCCGCCACCGGCGCCCGGCGCGGCGCCGCCGCGCCGACGACCGGCTCCGCGCCCGCGGCCCGGACGACGGTCTCGGGCGTCTCCAGGGACCCCGGCCCCGCGACCGCCCGCTGGACCTGGACCCCGATGCCGTTGACCCAGGCGTTGCCCGAGACCCGATCCAGCAGCGCCGGGTCGTTGGGGACGAGGTCGTTGTAGCGGGCGCCGCCGGCGGCGTTGGCGACCTTCCAGCCGCCCTTGTGGCCCCAGTGCTGGTTGAGTCCGACGGAGCCGGGGACGACGTCGTCGGTGACCTCGACCGGGACCTCGATCGCGCCCCAGCGCGACGCGATGTGGACCTCCGCGCCGTCTTCGAGGCCGCGCGCCTCGGCGTCCCGCGGGTGCATCCGCAGGCGGCAGGACCGCTTGCCCGACATCAGCTTCTCGACGTTGTGCAGCCAGGAGTTCTGGGAGCGCAGCTCGCGGATCGAGAAGATCCTGAGCGGGTGCTCCGGGTCGGAGCTCTGCATGGCGGTCAGCCGCTCCAGCTCCTCGGCGAACATCGGGTGCTCGAGGTGGACGAGCTGGTCCTTGTGGTGGACCTTCTTCCGGATCACGCCCGTCGGGCAGTGGTCCGAGAACTTGATCGGGCCGCCGGCCTTCAGGAGCTTCTTCCTGCTGATGCCCTTGCGGCGCAGGCCGAAGAGGTCGCCGTCCGGGCCGATCCGCATGAAGAGGTCGACACCGACGCCCGGCGGGATGCGGATGCCGAGCCTGCCCATCAGCTGCGCGCCCGGGGCACCGGACGGCACGATCCCGATCCGCTTGCAGATCTCGTCGAGCGTGCGCCAGTCGTCGCGCACGTTCGGCGGGCCCGTCACGACCGGGTCCGTCCACTGCGCGTGCGGCACGGAGTTGTGCGACTGCGAGAAGACCGGGAAGCCCTCGCGCTCGTAGAAGAGCTTCGGCGGCAGGACGTAGTCGGCGAAGCGGTTGGTCTCCGTGATGTACGGATCGAGCGAGACGAAGAGGTCGAGGTTCTGGAACGCCTCCTCCATCGCACCGGTCGCCGGCGACGTCGTCGCGGCGTTCGTGGCGACGCAGACCATCGCCCGGCACTGCCCCTTGCCGGGCGTGGCGACCTCGCGCGGGAACGTCGCCCACGGAGAGGTGCCGATGACCTCGGGGATGTCGTCGACCCGGGTGCGCCAGCGGTCGTAGCCGGACGCGCCGAGGATCTTCGTCATGAACTCGAGGTCGACCATCGGCCGGCCGAAGAGCATGCCGCCCTCGCGGTCGAGGTTGCCGGTGACGATGTTGATGACGTCCATCAGGTACTTCGTCAGCGACGCGAAGCGGCCGAGCGACGAGCCGCAGCGGCCGTAGAGGTTGGCCGACGGCGCGGTGGCGAAGTCGCGGGCCAGCTGGGCGACGGTCTCCGCCGGGATGGCGGTCTCGGCCTCGACGCGCTCCATGTCGACCTCGCGGGCGATCCGGAGCGCGAAGTCGACGCCGGAGGCCTGCTCGCGGACCCGCGCGTCGTCGACGAGGCCTTCCTCGACGATCACCTTCAGCAGGCCCAGCAGCAGCCAGACGTCGCCCTCGGGGAGGATCGGCTGGTGCTCGAAGAGCCGGGCCGTCTCGGTGCGCCGCGGGTCGACGACCACGACGCGGCCGCCGCGGTCGGTGATCGCGAGCATCGTCTCGCGGATCCGGCCGATCGTCGCCATCGAGCCGTGCGACACGACCGGGTTGGCGCCGAGGACCAGCGCGAAGTCGGTGCGCGCGAAGTCCGGGAACGGGTTGGTCAGGTTGTTGCCGTAGAGCAGCTGGCTGACGACCCAGTAGTTGTTGATGTCGACCGACGACGCCGTGTAGAAGTGCTTCGTCTTCAGCACCGTCGCCATGCCGAAGAGCGTGAGGAACGCGCCGTAGTTCCAGGCGTTCGCGTTGCCCAGGCCGACGCCGACGGCGTCGCTGCCGTGCACGTCGATGACGCGCTTCAGCCGCCGGCCGATGTCGTCGAGCGCCTCGTCCCAGCCGACCTTCTGAAACGAACCGTCGGGCATCCGCCTCATCGGGTCGCGCAGCCGGTCGGGGTCCTTCATGACCTCGGGGAAGAGGATCCCCTTCGGGCACGCGAAGCCCTTGGACTGCGGGTGGTCCTCGTCGGGCCGCATCTTCACGATCTCGTCGTTCTCGACCGTGGCGACCAGCCCACAGGACGCCTCGCAGATGCCGCACCACACGCGCTTCTCGACCATGACCCGTTCTACGCCCGCGCGTACATGCCACGCAACGGTGATCGCGAAGGGGCATCAGGAGGGGGCCCGGCTGCCGGGTCGCCCGTGGCGCGGGTCCGCCCCGACGGGCCGGCCGGACGACGACGACCCCCGTTCCCGAAACGACGACGCCCCGTCCGCGTCCGGCGCGACGACGGCCCCATCCGTCCGCGGAACGACGAACGCCCCGGCCGGGGGCCGGGGCGTTCGCGGTTCTCCGCCGCGTCGCGCGGCGGGGCGGGCGGCTCCGCCGGACGGGCGAGGCGGGCCGGGTCCCGCGTCCTCAGCCGACGGTCGGCGGGTCCAGGTAGACGGTTTGGATCGCCTGGTAGTAGCCGAGCGCCTCGGGGCCCATCTCGCGGCCGAGGCCCGAGGCCTTCACGCCGCCGAACGGCGCGCCCGGGTCGTTGACGTAGTGGTTGATGCCGATCGTACCCGTCTGGACGCGGCGGGCGACGGCGAGGCCGCGCTCCTTGTCCTCGGTCCAGACCGTGCCGCCGAGGCCGAACTCGGTGCCGTTGGCGATCTCGATCGCGTCGTCGAGGTCGTCGTACTGGATGACCGAGAGGACCGGCCCGAAGATCTCCTCCTGGGCGATGACCGCGTTCCGGTCGACGTCCGCGAAGACGGTCGGCTGCACGTAGTAGCCGTCCAGGCCGTCGGGGCGGCCGCCGCCGGCCGCGACACGCGCGCCGCCGTCCTTGCCCTTCTGGATGTAGCCCTCGATCTTGTCGCGCTGGACCTTCGAGACGACCGGTCCGATCTGCGTCGCGTCGTCCAGCGGGTTGCCGATCGTCACGCCGTTGGCGAGCGCGGAGAGCGTCTCGACGACGTCGTCGTAGCGGCTCTTCGGCGCGAGGATCCGGCTGTTGAGCCAGCAGGTCTGCCCGTTGTTGATCAGCATGCAGCCGAAGAGGGCCTCCATGTTGCCGGCCAGGTCGCCGTCGTCGAGGACGATCGCGGCGGACTTGCCCCCGAGCTCGAGGGTGACGGGCTTCAGCAGGCGGCCGCAGACCTCGCCGATCTTGCGGCCGGCGGCGGTCGAGCCGGTGAACGCGATCTTCGTGACGTCCGGGTGCTCGACGAGGTACGCGCCGACGTCGCGGCCGCCCTGGACGATGTTGACGACGCCGGCGGGCACGCCGGCGGCCTCCGCGGCCTCGGCGATCGTGTACGCGTCCAGCACCGTCTCGGGCGACGGCTTGAGCACCACGGTGCAGCCGGCGGCGAGGAGCGGGCCGAACTTCAGGAAGGTCAGGGCCTGGGGGAAGTTCCACGGCACGATCGCGCCGACGACGCCCAGCGGCGTCCGGCGCACGACCGACGTGCCGCCGAGCAGGCCCGGCCGGTACTCCTCGCGCTCCTGCTGGACCGCGACGTCCGCGTAGTAGCGCAGCAGCATCCCCGGGAAGCCGCCCTCGAGCTGCCGGGCGATCGCGATCGGCATGCCGTTCTGCGACGACGTGCGGACGGCGGTCTCCTCGAGCCGGGCGTCCATCTCGTCCGCGAAGCGGTTGAGGACGACCTGGCGCTCCTCGGGCGACCAGGTGGACCAGCCGGCGCGGTCGACGAACGCGGCACGGGCGGCCGCGACGGCGCGGTCGACGTCGGCGGTCGTCCCGTCGGGGACCACGCCGATCGTCTGCAGGGTCGACGGCGAGACGACGGTGATCTTCTCGGACCCGGACGGGGCGACCCACTCGCCGCCGATGTAGAGGTGGTCGTAGGTGACTTCCAGCTCGGACACGGTGCTCATCTGCTGCTCCTCGGTGTTCGCGGACTGATGGACGGATCGGGGTGCCGCGGGCGTCCGATCCGGGCGGCAGGCGCCGCGCTGGTGTGATGCAGGGCCGGGGGGCCGGCGGCGCTCAGGCCGACGCGGCGGCCAGGACCTCGCCGGCCACGCGGTCGGTGGCGTCGTCGACGCCCCCCAGGAGCCGGCGGCTGATCTGCGCTCGCCGGAAGATCAGGGGCGCGTCGTGCTCCCACGTCGCGCCGATGCCGCCGTGCACGGCGATGCAGGTCCGGGACGCCTGGTCCAGGGCCTTGCCCGCGCCGGACCGCGCGGCACTGGCGGCCAGCGGCAGCTCGCCGGGCAGGTCGGCGTGCGCGAGCCCCGCGTAGACGATCAGCGAGTACGCGTTCTCGCGCAGCTTCAGCACGTCGACGAGCTGGTGCTTGACCGCCTGGTACGAGCCGATCTGCCGGCCGAACGTCGTGCGGTCCTTCGCGTACGTGACGGCCATCTCGAGCGCGGTCTCGACAGCGCCGAGCGACTCGGCGGCCAGCAGCGACTGCGCGAGGTACCAGGCCTCGGCGAGCTCGTCGGCGCCGACTCCCGGCAGCTCGCGGGCGGCGGAGCCGTCGAAGGTCACGTGCCCGAGGCTGCGCGTCGCGTCGTAGGTGCGCTCCTCGCGCACCGTCGCGTCCGGAGCCTCGACGACCAGCGCGACGGGCGCGCCGTCCTCGCGGGTGGCGGCGACGACCAGGACGTCCGCGCCGGGCGCGTCCGGGACCCAGGCCGTCGTCCCCGACAGCGTGCCGTCGGCCGCGAGCACCGGCGCCGGGATTCGGCCGGCGCCCGTCTCGCGCTCGACGGTCCAGCCGCCCTCCACGTCGCCGGGCGGCCGGGCCGCGACGAACGCGGCGCGGCGGGCGCCCTCCGCGAGCTCCGACGCCAGCGCCGCGTCGCCGCGGTCCGCCAGCACCGACGCCGGCAGGTGGCCGAGCAGCGGCGCGGCGGCGAGCACGCGGCCGAGCTCCGTCAGCACGAGCATCGCGTCGAACGCGCCGAGGCCGACGCCGTCGTGCTCCTCCGACACCAGCAGGCCGGTCCAGCCCATCTCGGTCGCCACGGACCACAGGTCCGGCAGCGCCGAGGGGTCGGTGATCGCGGCGCGCGCGGCAGCGATCGTGCCGCGCCCGGCGAGCAGGTCGCGGGCGGATCCGCGCAGCAGGCGCTGCTCGTCGGTCAGGTCGAGGTTCATCGGGCCTCCACGGGTCCGTCGGTGCGCTGCTGGGAGAACGGGACGCCCTTGTCCGAGCGGGGCTCGGGCGGCAGGCCGAGGACGCGGTCCCCGACGGTGTTGCGGACGATCTCGGCGGTGCCGCCCGCCGAGCGGAAGCCCGGCAGGTACGAGACCACGTGGTACCACTCGCTCGACGGGTCCAGGGCGGACGGGCCGACGACGTCGACGACGAGGTCGGCGGCGCGGGTGGCGGCCTCGACCATCGTCAGCTTCGCCAGGCCGGCCTCGGGTCCGGGGACCTGGCCGCTCTGCAGCGCCGTCAGGGCGCGCAGGCCGTTGAAGCGCACGGCCAGCAGGTCGACGCTCGCGTCGCCCAGGCGATGGCGGACCTCCGGGTCGCGCCGGGCGTGGGCGTCTGCGGCGATCGGCGGCGGGAAGCGGTCGACGTCCATGCGGAAGCCCGTGACGTCGCGGCCGATCGACAGCCGCTCGTTCATCAGGACCGTCAGCGCGCAGGCCCAGCCGCCGTCGACCTCGCCGACCACGTGCTCGGGGCCGAGGACCACGCCGTCGAGGAAGACCTCGTTGAACTCGGCGTCGCCGGAGATCTGCTCCAGGCCGACCACCGACACGCCCGCGGTGTCCATCGGGACGACGAACATCGTCAGGCCCCGGTGCTTGACGACGTCGGGGTTCGTGCGGGCGAGGCAGAGGCCGAACTCGGCGAACTGCGCGTTCGTGGTCCAGACCTTCTGGCCGTCGAGCACGAACGTGCCGTCGTCCTGGGCCTTCGCCGACGTGCGCAGCGCGGCGAGGTCGGAGCCCGCGGCGGGCTCCGAGAACATCTGGCACCAGATCTCGTCGCCGTGCAGCATCGGGCCGATGTAGCGCTGCTTCTGCTCGCTCGTGCCGTGGGCCATGATGCACGGCCCGAGCATCCCCAGCCCGATGTAGTCGAGGATGTTCGGCACGCCGCCGCGGACGAGCTCCTGGTCGACGATCACCTGGTCGACCGGGCTGCGGCCCTGCCCGCCCCACTCCTGCGGCCAGGTCACGCCGGCGTAGCCGCCGTCGGCGAGCGCGCCCTGCCAGGCCCGGCGGCCGGCGATCCAGCTCGTGTCCGTCCACTGGCCGTGCAGCGCGGGCGCGTCCGCCTTGTGCGCGTCGACCCAGGCGCGGACCTCCTCGCGGTAGGCGACCTGCTCGGGCGTGTAGTCGAGGTTCATCGGGCCACCGCCACGCCGGCGAGGAGGCGCTTGACCGTCGCGACGCTCTCGATCGTCTCCTCGAGACCCTCGCCGTGCGCGATCAGGCTGATGTCCTGACAGCCCCGCTCGACGTACGGGGCGACGAACTCGGCCAGGTCGTCCGGCGTGCCGGCCGGCGACCACTTCTCGAACTTCTCGTAGTCGATCCCGTAGATCGACTTCATCTCGTGGGCGACCGACTCCCGGATCGCCGCCTTGTCCTTGCCCAGGCCGCACCAGATGATCATCTGGTGGCGCCAGGCGACGTCGCCACGACCGGCGTCGGCGCCGGCCTGCTCGACCTGCTCGATCGTCTGCGCGAAGCGGTCCGCGGAGACCCAGATGCCCTGCCAGCCCTCACCGAGGCGGCCGGTGCGCTGGATCGCCTTGTCGGAGCGGCCTCCGATGAGGATCGGGATCGCCGGGTCCGGCGGCGGACCGATGAAGACGTCGTCGAGCTGGAAGAACTCGCCCTCGTGGGTGACGCGCTCGCCGGCCAGCAGCGCGCGGAGGATGGGGAGGTGCTCGTCCATGCGGCGCCCGCGGGTCTTCGGGTTCACGCCGCACATGCGGACCTCGGCCGGGTCGTCGCCGCCGACGCCGACGCCGAGCACGAGCCGTCCGGGGACGAGCTCCATCAGCGTCGAGAGCTCGCGAGCGACCAGCACCGGGTGGCGCAGCACCGGCTGGTAGACGCCGAGGTGCACCGGGACGAGGTCCTGGAGGTGCAGGTGCATCGCCGCCGAGATCAGGCCGTCCCAGCCCGTGCCGTTGCGGAAGCTGACGTGGTCGCCGATGTGGATGTGGTCGATGCCGGCCTCGCCGATCGACCGCAGCACCGCACGCCGATCCTCGGGGGTCCGGTCCGCCAGCCGCGGGCTGAGGATGTTGATGCCGATTCCGGGCGGGCTGCTGGGCGGGGTCACGGTTCGAGACTAGGAGCCCCGTGCGTGCGTGCGCGATGCCCGTTGGGAATCACGGTGGGCGACCACAGCGGCGACGGACCCCGGGCCCGTCCGGCGACCCGGGCGGCCGCGCGCCGGAGCCACCGGTCGGCGGCGCCGGACGGGACTACCAGCCAGACGGCCGGGGAGGGGGTGGGGAGGACGAAAGGAGGAGGACGAACCGTCGGACTGACCACCAACGGGGGGTATTCGCCCATCTTCCGTCGGAGGTCGCCGGTGCTCGGCCCGGCCTAGGGTCGGTCGACCAGGCAGCCAGAGCGACCTCGGGGAGGAGGACGATGCCCCCCTTTCCCATCGCCGGACCGAGGACGAGACACGTGGCCACCACCACCATCACCACCCCCACCGAGCACCCAATGGCCCGGGGATCCGACGACCGGCTGTTCGCGATCGCCCTCCAGCGGGCCGCAGCGGACCTGCTGTCCGCCGAGCCGCCGGACCCGGACCCCGAGCGGGCGCTGCGGCTGATCGACGCGATGAGCGCGACCCTCGACCGGATCGGGACGACGCTGCTCGCCGTGCCCACCGCGCCGGAGGCGTCGGCGGAGCTCGCGGAGCTGCTGATGAGCACCGGCGCCCAGCAGGCGCGGCTGCGGGCCCACGTCGGCGACCTGCGGTTCCGGGCGCTGGGCCGCACGTACGAGGCGATGGCCCGGATCCGCCGGGCCACGTCCGCCGCGGAGGTCGCCCGCGTCGTCCCCGGCGAGCTCTGCGCGGCCTGCGGGTTCGACCGGGCGCTGATCTCCCGGGTCCAGGGCTCCTCGTGGTTCCCGACGGCGCTGCACGTCGTCCTCGGCGCGGACGACGGACCGTCCGACGCCCAGCGCGCGGAGCTCCTGGCGATGGAGATCCCGCTGCGGCCCCCGCTCGTCGAGGCCGAGCTCGTCCGCCGGGGCATCCCCGTCGTCGTCGAGGACCCCGCCCGCGACGAGCGGGTCCACCAGCCGCTCGTCGCCGCGACGGGCACGCGGGCCTACGCCGTCGCACCCATCACCGCGGGTGGCCGCGTCGTGGGTCTGCTCCACGCGGACAACCACTGGACCCGCCGGCGCCTCACGCCGGCGGACCTCGACAACCTCCGGTCCTTCGCCGAGGGCGTCGGGCTGGCCGTCGAGCGCACGGTCCTGTCCGAGCGCCTCGCGATGCAGCGCCGCCGCGTGAGCGAGGCGTTCGAGTCGACCGCCACGACGATCGCGGACATCGGGGACGCCGACCTCCTGCTCGCCCGCCGCCTGGAGCGCCGCGAGCCGGAGGGCGCGGGGGGCGGCATGGCCCGCCTGGCCACGCTCGACGCCGACGTCGCGCGGGACGCCCAGATCCACGGGATGCTGACGCCGCGGGAGCGCGACGTCCTGGAGCGGATGGCGCGCGGGTCGACCAACAGCCAGATCGCGGACGAGCTCGTCGTCGGCGTCAGCACCGTCAAGTCGCACGTCAAGCACATCCTCCGGAAGCTCAAGGCGTCCAACCGGGCCGAGGCGGTGTCGCGGTACCTGCGGCTCGCCGACGGCGATCAGGACCGGACATGAAGGGGCTGGTGAGCACGATGGGCGCCGGATTCCGCAGCACCCCATCGCCGACGAGCGCCATCGGCTGGCGCCGGCGGGAGGGGGAGCTCGCGGCCCGCGCGGTCGAGTTGCGCGACGCGACCGCCGAGATCCTCGGACCCGACGCCGCGCTGCCCGTGCTCGACGTCGCGCGCCCGTGGCGGACCGCCGGCGTGGTCGCCGGGACGCTCCAGGCGTGCATCGAGGCGATGCGCCACTCCGGCGAGCTGGAGGCCCCGGGCGTCCACGCGCTGTGCACGGTCGTCCCCGACCTGCAGCGCCTCGCGTCGGAGCTCGCGGAGCACGACGTGCACCTGCGCGGCCGGCGGCTGGCGGAGTGCGAGGACGGACTCGCGCGACTCCGGGCGCTGCCGTCGTCCGGCGACCTGCTCGACCAGGCGTGCGAGGTCCTCGTGCGCCGCTGCGGCTTCGGGCGCGCGATGCTCTCGCGGGTCGTCGACGACACGTGGCGCCCGTGGACCGTGCACTTCGGGGCCGAGCCGCCCGCGGCCCCGTGGTTCCGGGAGTGGGCGAACCGCCGCATCCCGTTCCAGCCCGACGGCGCGGAGGCCCGGGCGCTGCACGAGCGCCGGCCCGTCCTGGCCGCCGACGCGGGGCCCGGCGTCGGCCCGCTCGTCTACGACGCGTGCGAGAAGACGTCGTTCGTCGTCGCGCCGCTGATCCGGGACGATCGGGTCATCGGCCTGCTGCACGCAGACCACCACCCGTCGGAGCGGCGGGTCGACGAGACCGACCGGCAGCTCGTGTGGCGCTACGCCGAGGGGTTCGCGCAGGTGTACGAGCGGGCGGTGCTGACCGAGCGGCTCGACGACCAGCGCGACCGCGTCCGCGAGGCGCTCGCGAGCACGAAGCGGATGATGGACGAGCTGCGCGACACCGGGATGGGCTTCGGGCAGCCGGTGTCGGTGCCCGCGCCGTCGCCGGTGGTCGGGCCGGAGCGCGCGGCCCCGGCGCCCGCCGCCGGCGTCGACGCGCTGACGGCGCGCGAGCGCGACGTCCTGGAGTTGATGCTCACGGGGGCCGGCAACCACGCGATCGCCGAGCAGCTGGTGATCGCGCCGGGGACGGTGAAGTTCCACGTCCAGAACATCCTCCGCAAGCTCGGGGCCGTGAACCGCGCGCAGGCCATCGCGTCCTGCCTGCACCTGCGCCCGGCGCGCCAGGGCTGAAGGCCCGGTCGGGTGGGGCGACCGGGGCCCTTCCGGGCCCCGGTCGCTCAGCGCTTCGCGAAGAAGTCGACGCCCTTGTCGGCGAAGCCCGCCCACTCCTCGGGCAGCTGGTCCTCGGCGAAGACCGCGTCGACGGGGCACGCCTCGACGCACGCGTCGCAGTCGATGCACTCCTCGGGGTCGATGTACAGCTGCTCGACCGTGTCGTAGTCGGGCTCGTCCGGCGTCGGATGGATGCAGTCCACCGGGCAGACCTCGGTGCACGAGTTGTCCTTCGTGCCGACGCAGGGCTGGGCGATGACGTACGCCATGTCGCGGCTCAGGCCGTGGTGGCCCGGTCCTGGTCCTCACGAGCGAGGAACTGGTCCTTGCGCTGGTGGATCTCGGGGTTGACCATCGTGGCGTAGCCGTTGAAGCACTCGAGCTTCAGCTGGTCGTCGAGCGGCCGGCCGACGACCTCGAGGATCGTCTCCTTCGCGGACTCGACGGCCATCCGCGGGTTGCGCAGGATCTTCGACGCCATCTCCTCGACGGTCGCCATCAGCTGGTCGCGCGGCACGACGCGGTTGACGAGGTGCACCTCCTTCGCGCGCTCCGCC
>NZ_JBFAPC010000115.1:0-18226 GCF_040675535.1 Patulibacter sp. NPDC049589
CCGGGGGGGGGCGGGGGGGGCCGGGCCCCGGGGGCCCCCCCGCCCCCCCCCCACGCGCGGCCGCGACGACGCCCACGACGTGCGCCGTCCCGGGAGCCCCCGGTGGCGGTAGCCGTCGTCGTCGCCGGTGGCGCCGGCACCCGCCTGGGGCACCACCTGCCCAAGGCGCTGGTCCCGCTGCTCGGCCGCCCGCTCGTGGCGTGGTCGCTCGAGGTCCTCGTCTCCGTCGCCCCGCTGCGGCGGATCGTGGTCGTCCTGCCCGCCGGCGAGGGGCTGCCGGACGACCCCGCGGACTGGGGGCTGCCCGCGGGCGCGTGGGACGGCCCCGACGGCCGCCGCGTGACGTCGGTCCCCGGCGGCGCGGAGCGCTCGCACTCGGTCCGCGCCGGGCTGCGGGCCGCGGGCGACGGCCCCCCGCAGGAGCCGGTGCTCGTCCACGACGGCGCCCGCCCGCTGGTCACCGCCCAGCTCGTGCGCGACTGCCTGCTGGGCGTCGCGTCGGGCGCGGACGCCGCGATCGCCGCGGCCGCGATGACCGACACCGTCAAGGAGTCGCGCGCCCCGCACGGCGCCGCGCCGGAGCCCGGCGACGCCGTCGGCCTGCCGCGCGTCGGCCGGACGATCGACCGCTCGCGGCTGTGGGCGATCCAGACGCCGCAGGTCTTCCGCCGCGACGCCCTGGCCGCCGCGATGGACCGGCCCGACGCCGAGCTGGCGACCGCCACGGACGACGCGTCGCTGGTCGAGGCCGCGGGCGGCGACGTCCGCCTCGTGCCCGCCCCGCGCCACAACCTGAAGGTCACCGTGCCGGAGGACCTCCACCTCGCCGGGCTGCTGTTGGCCGCGCAGCGCCCACCGGGCGTGGCGTAGGCCGATGTCGCCGGACGAGCCGCGGATTCGCTGGACCGCGATGTCCAGCGCGCTCGGGCTGGTCCCCGGGCTGCTCATCGCCGGCTTCGCCGTGGGAGCCCTCCGGGCGAGCTGGCTCGGGATACCGGTGCCGTCGCTTCTCGGGACGATGGCCGTCACCGATGCCGCGTACGAGGCGGCGCGAGCGTGCCTGGTCGCCGTCGTGATCCTGCCCGTGATCGTCATCGCGCGCGAGCTGCCGGCAGGCAGGGCCACGGCTCGCCCCGGACGTGCGATCGACGTGCTCACCGCGTTCGGGGTGGGCCTCTCGGGCGCGCAGCTCGGCGGGTCGGCCCCTTGGGCCGACGGTGGGACGACGACCCTCGGATTCGTCGTATCCGTCGCCGCCTGGGCGGTCTTTGTGTCGTTGGCCTTCTGGGGTTTCCGCAATCGTCGCGGTGTCGAGGGCCCCGGTGTTCGAAGAGCCGCGATCGGACTGTGCGGCAGCGCGGCGGCCACATCTGGCGTGTACGCGGCGGTCAGAGGTGCCGATGGAACGATGATCTTCATCGGAGCACTTGTCGTGGTCATCGTTGCGATCGCGTCAGCGTTTACTCACGTGTTCGTGGTGCGGGGCTTCGGCGAGGCCGTTCTGTCCGACAAGCGAGTGTCCTGTCGAGTCCTCGTCGCGCTCCGCCGTCCTCGCTTTCGTCGCCGTTGCGCCACCCGCTTGCTCGGATTCGGGAGACGACGGGACGAGAGGGTCAGCGGAATCGCACGGCGCGGCTGGGGGACTGCGAGTCAGAAGGTCGTGAACTGCTGGACTCGGTGTGGCCCGGACGGTGACCTCAGGCTGCTGACCAAGTGGTTCGGGTCCCTCCTCCTGGTGCTCGTCGGGGCCGCCATGGCCTTCTTTCCGTTGGCTCCGGTCGCGGTACTGCTCGGCCCCGGTGTGGCGATCGCGATGCGGGGGGTGTCGCGTCGGGCGGCGGACAACGAGCCGCGGTGGACCAGCCTCGGTGTCTGGCTTCGGCCGTCTTCCGTGCTCCTGGCCGTCGCCGTCGCGACCCCGCTCGCGGCCGCCCCGATCTCATATTCGTCGACGTGGGACCTCTGGACGATCTCCAAGCCAAGCGCCGTGGTGCGCGCTGGAATGCCTCGGTGCCTGGCGCACAGCGACGCGCTTCTTCTGATCGGCTCGTCGAAAGACCGGCCGAGAGCTGTCGGGCTGCGGTTCTCCGTGTACGGCTCGGCTGGGGGAGGACCGGCGTTCGACGTCGACCAGGACTGTCCGCCCGCTGACGTCGACGTCAGCGCGGGCGGGAATCCCGTTCCGAACGCTCGTATTCATCTGTCCTCGGCACCCTCCTTCGGCTCCGCGTTCGTCGGGCTCCTCTCGGGCAAGGTCGTCGGTATCCCGACACCAGGGTCCCCGTTCCTGGAATGGCGCTGATCACGCCTTCCCGCGGTGCGAAAGAATCCCGCCCCGTGCTGAGCGATCTCCACGTGCACCTTCGTCCGGACGCCCACCCGTCGACGCCCGAGCAGTACTTCACGGCGAAGAACGGCGAGGCCTACCGGCGCGCGGCGACGGCTCGGGGCGTGACGGAGCTCGGCGCGTCGGAGCACATCCACCGGTTCGAGCAGGCGCTCGACGTCTGGGACCACCCGTTCTGGAGATTCTCGGCGCGCGACGACCTCGACGCCTACTGCCAGTTCGTCCGCGAGGAGACCGACCTCAAGCTCGGGATCGAGGCGGACTTCGTCCCCGGCCGCGAGAACCGCCTGGCGGAGCTGCTCGAGGCCCGCGACTGGGACTACGTGATCGGCTCGGTCCACTTCCTGCGCGACCGCGGGGTCGACGCCGAGTACTCGGAGACCGGCACCAACTGGGACGTCTGGGACGGCGCGCGGAGCGCCGACGACGTCTGGCAGCGGTACTTCGACACGCTCGCCGAGTGCGCGCGCAGCGGCCTCTACGACATCCTCGCCCACCCGGACCTCGTGAAGGTCTGGGGCCCCGCGCGCCCGACCCCCGAGCGGGACCCGCGCTTCTTCTACGAGCCCGCGATCGAGGCGATCGCCGAGAGCGGCATCGTCGTCGAGGTCTCGACCGCCGGACTGCGCAAGCCCGTCGGCGAGCTCTACCCCGCCAAGGCGTTCCTCGAGATGGTCGCCGACGCCGGCAACCCCGTCGCGCTCTCCAGCGACGCCCACACCCCCGACCACCTCGGCTACGGCTACGCGGAGGCCCTGGAGCTGCTGCACGAGGTCGGGATCACGGAGCTGACGACGTTCGACCGCCGCACGCCCCGGTCGATCCCGATCGAGGCGGCCGACCGCGAGGTCGCGCACCGGCACGGGAACACGCCCCCGCCGGCGATCGACCCGTCGACCGGCCGGCCGGGCTGATGGCGATCACGGACGTCCGGACGGGTCTGGGCTGGGACAGCCACCGGCTCGTGCCCGGCGGGGAGGGCGGGCGACCGCTGATCCTCGGCGGCGTGCGGATCGAGAGCGAGCTCGGCCTCGACGGCCACAGCGACGCGGACGTCCTGACCCACGCGGTCATCGACGCGCTCCTCGGCGCCGCCGCGATGGGCGACATCGGCGAGCACTTCCCCGACACCGACGAGCGCTGGCGCGGGGCCGACTCGATCGCGCTGCTGGAGCACGTCGCGGGCCTCGTCGCCGGCGCGGGCTGGACGACGACGTCGATCGACGCCACCGTCATCCTCGAGCGGCCGAAGCTCAAGCCGCACAAGGCGGAGATGGCGGCGCGGCTGGCCGCGGCCGCCGGGATCGACGTCGGCCGGGTGAACGTCAAGGCCACGACGGCCGAGCGGCTCGACGCCGTCGGCCGCGGCGAGGGCGCCGTCGCCCAGGCGGTCGCGACGATCGTCCGCGCTTCGTGAGCGCGTCCGCGCCGCCGTCGGACCCGCAACCCGCAGGTCCCCCGCCGCCCGCCCTCCGCGACGGGGCCGCGGCACGGGACGGCTCCGCCGGGCCGCCCCGCGGATACGATGCAGCCCGCATGGGCGCTTCTGCACGCACGCCCGTGATCATCGGCGCCGTCACCATCCTGGTGCTGGCCCTGCTCTCCCTCCTGGCGCCGTCGACGGCGACCTACGATCCGTGGGCCTGGATCATCTGGGGGCGCGAGGTGGTTCACGGCGACCTGAACACCATCTCCGGTCCGTCGTGGAAGCCCCTCCCCGTCGTCGTGACGTCGATCGCCGCGCTGTTCGGCGACATCGCCCCGGACATCTGGATCGTGGTGGCCCGCGCCGGCGCGCTGGCGGGCGTCGCGGCCGCGTTCCTGCTCGGGCGCCGGATCGCGGGCACGACCGCCGGCCTGCTCGGGGCCGCGCCGCTGCTCCTGGCCCCGTGGTTCTTCAAGCACGGCTGGTTCGCCAACAGCGAGGGCCTGCTCGTCATGTTCGTGCTCGGCGCCGTCCTGGCCGAGCTCGACCGGCGCCGCGGCGTCGCGATGGCGTGCTGGATCGCCGCCGCGCTGCTGCGCCCGGAGGCCTGGCCGTTCCTGCTGATCTACGCCGCCTGGGTCGCATGGCGATCGGACCTGCGCGGCCGGACCGCCGTCCTCGCCGCCCTCTGCGTCCTGCCCCCGGCGTGGCTCCTGCCCGAGAAGTGGGGCTCCGGGGACTACTGGCGCGCCTCGACGCGCGCCCAGAACCCGGACCCGGGCTCGGCGTCGCTGACCGCCCACCCGTGGTGGACGATCGTGCGGAACTTCTGGGACATGCTCCCGACGGTGACGTGGGTCGCGGTCGCCGCGGCGGTCGTGGTCGGCGCCGGGCTCGCCGTCGCCCGCCGCGGCCGCGCCACCCCCGCGACCGGGGCCGCCGCCGTCGACCCGGTGGACGGGGAGACCGCGTCCGCCGGGCCGGCCCCGAACGGTGCCGGCGCCCCGGCCACCGGGTCCGCCCCGGTGGCCGCCGCCGCGTCGCCCCGCGTGATCGGCCCGTGGGCCGTCGTGGCCGGCCTCGCGATCCTCGGCCTCGCCTGGCTCGCGCTCGTGGCGGTCATGACCGAGCGCGGGTACTCCGGCAACGAGCGCTACCTGATCCAGCCCGCCGCGCTGCTGATCGTGGCCGCGGCCGGCGCGGTCGGCCTCGTCCTGCGGTCCCTGCCGCGGCCCGCGCACGTCGCCCTGGCCGCCCTGGCCTTCGCGGGCATCGCCGTGACGGCGATCCAGCAGATGCCCGGCCAGGTCCGCCGCGAGGTCTACGAGGGCCGGCTGGTCGACGACCTCAACCGCGCGATCGACCGGGCCGGCGGGCCGGACCGCCTGAAGGCCTGCGGGCCGGTCGGCACCCTGAACATCATGGTGCCGCAGGTGGCCTGGGCCCTGGGCGAGCACGCGGTCGACATCCAGAACGCGACCGGCCCGGGCCCGAAGGTCGTCCTGCGCCTGAAGATCCGCAAGGACGCGCCGCTGAGCCCCGCCGTCACCCGGGTGCCCAGCATGCCCGAGCTCGTGCGCACCCCGTACTGGCAGATCGAGGCGGCGGACTGCGCCGCGGCCGGAGGATCGACGCGATGAGCACCACCGCCCCCGACGCCGGGACCCGCGACGCGCCGGTCGCCCCGGCGTCCCCCGGCGCGTCCCGCGCGCCGCTGCGCCTGGCCGCCTGGCTCGTCGGCCGCGGCGCGCCCGTCACGGTCCTCCTGCTGTTCCTCTGGTCCGCGTACCTGCGGACGCGCAACCTCGAGGCGCCGTTCTGGATCGACGAGGGCATCAGCGTCGGCGTCGCGCACTTCCCGTTCACCGAGATCCCCTCGGCGCTGCGGCTGGACGGCAACCCGCCGGTCTACTACCTGCTGCTCCACGTCTGGCTGCAGCTCTTCGGCGACTCGGTCGCCGCGGCGCACACCCTCTCGACGCTCTCGTCGCTCCTGACGGTTCCCGCGGCGTACCTGCTGACCACGCCGGCGCTCGGACGGAAGGTCGCCCTGGGGGCGACCGCCGTGGCCGCCACGCTGCCCTACCTGACGTACTTCGGGCAGGAGACCCGGATGTACTCGCTGGTGGCGCTCCTGTCGGTGCTCGTCGCCGGGCTCCACCTGCGGCTCTTCGACGAGCGCGCCCGCCGCGTGCAGGTCGGGCTGGCGGTCGTCCTGATCGTCCTGCTCTACACGCACACCTGGGGCGTCTTCCTCGTCGGCGGCAGCGTCCTGGCCGTCGGCACGCGCGCGCTGCTGCAGCCGAGCCGGGCCGCCCGGATCCGCGTGATCCGGATCGGCTTCCTCGTCCACCTCGCCGCCGCGATCGCCTGGGCCCCGTGGATCCCGATCCTCGCCAAGCAGGCGCGCGAGACCGGGGCCCCGTGGTCGCTGCGACCGACCTTCGAGATGGCCGTCGAGGGCGCCGCGTCGATCGCCCAGCCGAGCGTCCCCGCCGCGATCTTCCTCTGCGCCGGGATCTTCGGCGCGAGCGTGCTCGTCGGCGCGTTCCGCAAGCGCACGACGGGCCCGAACGTCGCCGGTCCCGAGGAGGCCGGCACGCTGCTGCACCACGCGATCGTCCTCGGCGTCATGTTCCTCACGACGCTGATCTTCGCGTGGGTCGCCTCGCTGATCAGCCCCGCCTGGGCGAGCCGCTACATGGGCGTCCTGATCGGCCCCGCGGTGCTGCTCGGCGGGATCCTCCTGACGCGCGCCGGGCGCGCGCCGCTCGTGGTGCTCCTCATCCTCCTCGTCGCCTGGGGGACGAGCACCCAGGGCACGCGCCTGAACAACAAGGCGACGCCCGAGGCGATGGTCAAGGCGACCGCGCCCGAGCTGAAGCCCGGCGACCTCGTCATCAGCGTCCATCCCGAGCAGCTGCCGGTGATCGCCTACGGGCTGCGCCACCACGGCGCCGCCCAGGGCCTGCGCTACGCGACGTCGATCGGCCGCCAGGAGGACGTCCGGCTGTTCGACTGGCGCCACGGCCTGGACCGGCTCCAGGCCGCCGAGCCGTGGGTCGTCGCCGACCGCCTGATCCGCGCCCAGAGGCCGGGATCCTCGATCCTGCTGGTCCTCCCCGTCATCTCGCGCGGCAACTGGACGGGCCCCTGGACCCGGCTCGTCGCCGACCGCACGCGGGCCTGGAAGGCGCTGCTCCAGGCCGACCCGCGACTCCGGATGGTGGGTAGGCGCCCGGTGATCGGACCGGGTGCGGGCGACTTTGGCGTACTCTTCACCGTTCGGCCGTGACCTTTCCCTGGGTTGCGGGTAGTGGTCTTTGACCATGCTGAACGCACCCCGACCCTAGGAGTCCCGATGCACGACGGCACCACATCGCCTTCGCACACCCCCACCGCGCCCGAGGGGCGCACCATGGTGATCGGCGGTGGCCCGGCCGGCCTGACGGCCGGCTACCTCCTCGCCAAGCGCGATGCTGACGTCGTCGTGTACGAGGCCGCGGACCAGGTCGGCGGCATCGCGATGACCGTCGTGCGCGACGGCTATCGCTTCGACCTCGGCGGCCACCGCTTCTTCACCAAGGTCCGCGAGGTCGAGGACCTCTGGTACGAGATCATGGGCGACGAGTTCCTCCGCCGCCCCCGGATGTCGCGCATCTTCTGGAACGGCAAGTTCCTGGACTACCCGCTCAACGGCATGGACGTCATCAAGAAGCTCGGCCCGGTCGAGCTGACGCGCTCCGGCCTGTCGTACCTCTGGGCGCTCGTCAAGAAGCCGTTCCGCCGCAAGCCCGAGGCCTCGCTCGAGGAGTGGGTCTCCGCCCGCTTCGGCAAGCGCCTGTACGAGCACTTCTTCAAGACCTACACCGAGAAGGTCTGGGGTCGCCCCGCGAGCGAGATGACGGCTGACTGGGCCGCCCAGCGCATCAAGGGCCTCTCCTTCATGACGGCGGCCAAGGACGCCTTCTTCCCCTCCAAGACCGGCGACATCAAGACGCTGATCACGGAGTTCGACTACCCCCGCTACGGCCCGGGGCAGATGTGGGAGAAGATGACCAACGCCATCGAGGAGCGCGGCGGCTCCATCGAGATGGAGTCCCCGATCGAGCGGATGAAGGTCGAGGGCGACCGCATCACCGAGATCACGGTGAACGGCGAGACGATCACCGACTTCGGCAACGTCGTCTCCTCGCTGCCGCTGCGCAACCTGCTGCGGATGACCGAGGGCGCCCCGGCCGAGGTCTTGGCCGCGGCCGAGGGCCTGCGCTACCGCGACTTCCTCACGGTCTCGCTGATCCTCGACGGCGAGGACCCCTTCCCGGACAACTGGATCTACATCCACGAGCCGGGCGTCATCGTCGGTCGCGTCCAGAACTTCCGCTCGTGGAGCCCCTGGATGGTCCCGGACGAGACCAAGGCCTGCGTCGGCATGGAGTACTTCTGCTTCGAGGGCGACGACCTCTGGACGTCGTCCGACGAGGAGCTCGTCGCGCTCGCCACGAAGGAGCTCCAGGAGATCGGGCTGTCGAAGCCCGGCCAGGTCGTCAAGGGCTACGTCGTGCGCGTCCCGAAGGCCTACCCGGACTACGTCGACGGCTACGCCGAGAACGTCCAGATCATCAAGCGCTGGGTCTCCTCGGTGGAGAACCTCCAGCAGGTCGGCCGCAACGGGCTGCACCGCTACAACAACTCCGACCACTCGATGCTCACGTCGATGCGCGCGGTCGACAACCTCTACGGCGAGCAGCACGACCTCTGGGAGGTCAACGCCGAGGACGAGTACCTCGAGGAGGGCGAGACGAAGCAGTCTCCCTACCCGTACCAGGCGGGCAAGACCCCGTCGGGCGAGGTCGGCCTGCACGACGACGTCGCCATCAAGACCGGCGAGGGCGTCTCCGGCAAGTAGTCCGGCGACGGGCGCCGGCTCCGCAGCCGGCGCCGCGCCGAGGTCCTCGACGGCCGCCTTCCGGGGCGGCCGTCGTCGTTCCCCGACCCGTCGCCGGCGGCCGGGCCGGGGAGCGCCACGGCGGACGGGCCCGGACCCGCGGAGCCCTGTCGCTCCCCGGGTACCGCGGATGTGGGCACGGCCGGGGGCGGATACCCTGGGCGGTCGTGCGCACGATCAGGATCCACGACACCGCCCGCGGGGAGCTCCAGGAGCTCCGCCCGCGCGTGCCCGGCGCGGTCGGCATCTACGCGTGCGGCCCGACCGTCTACAACCGGATCCACGTCGGCAACGCCCGCCCGTTCGTCGTCTTCGCGCTGCTGAAGCGCTTCCTCGTCCGCGAGGGCTACGACGTCACGCTCGTGGCCAACCTCACGGACGTCAACGACAAGATCTACGCCGCGGCCGTGCGGCAGGGGATCCCGTCCACCGCGCTGGCCGAGGAGATGGGCGCCCACTACCGGGCGGACACCGACCGGCTGGAGCTCGGCCGCCCGGACCTCGAGCCGCTGGCGACGACCTCGATGCCCGGGATCATCGCCCTGATCGAGGACCTCGTCGCCCGCGACGCGGCCTACGAGGCCGAGGGTGACGTCTACTTCCGCGTCCGCGCCGACGCGCGCTACGGCTCGCTGTCGCGCCGCGACGTCGACCAGATGGACCAGGGGGAGGGCGACGATCCGGTCGGGCTGCAACGCAAGCAGGACCCGCTGGACTTCGCCCTCTGGAAGGCCACGAAGCCCGGCGAGGACACCGCCTGGGACAGCCCGTGGGGCCGCGGCCGGCCCGGCTGGCACATCGAGTGCTCCGCGATGGCGGAGGAGGCGCTCGGCGTCGGCTTCGAGATCCACGGCGGCGGCAACGACCTCGTCTTCCCGCACCACGAGAACGAGGCCGCGCAGACGCGCTGCGCCCGCGACCACGAGCTCGCGCAGGTCTGGATGCACACGGGCATGATCGAGCTGCGTGGCGCGAAGATGTCGAAGTCGGTGGGCAACATCACGCCGCTGGCCGAGGCGATCGACGAGGTGGGCCGCGACGCCCTCGTGCTGCTCTTCGCGTCGGCGCACTACCGCCAGCCGCTGAACTGGGCCGACGACTCGATCGAGCAGGCCCGGGCCGGCGTGCGCCGCCTGCGCGAGGCCGGCCGCGTCCTGCGGCCCGGCGACTCGCCCGCGGACCTGCAGCCCGAGCACGACGCCTTCTTCGACGCCCTGGCCGACGACTTCAACACCGCGCGGGCCCTGGGCCACCTCTGGACCTGGGTGCGCGAGGCCAACCGCCGGGCGGCGTCCGGCGACGACGTCGGCGACGCCCAGCTGCGCGCCATGCTCGGCGTCCTCGGGCTCGAGCGCCTGCTGGACGCGGCCGACGGCGACGACGGCCCCGGCGACGCCGCGCTCGCGCTCCTGCGCGAGCGCGACGAGGCCCGGGCGGCGAAGGACTGGGCGCGCGCGGACGAGATCCGCGACGCTCTGGCGGCGGACGGCTGGACCGTCCGCGACGGCGCCTCGGGCGCCGAACTGATTCCGATGGAGGACTGACCCATGGCACCGAAGCCGAAGGGCGGCGGGGGATCCCGCGGCGACCGGCCGGCCGGCAAGGGGTCGGGCGCCGAGTCGCGCGACGCCCGCCGCGCCGCCAACCTGAAGGGCGGAAAGGCCGCGCGTGACGCGCGCCGGGCCGAGGCCGGCAAGAAGGGCAACAAGCCGCCGGCCCCCGGCGCGCCCGATCCGCGGGGGGATGGCTACTGGGGCGACCAGCGCGGTCCCGACTACTGGAAGGCCCGCAAGGCCGGGAAGATCCCGTCGCCGTCCGCGGTGGCGCGGGGCGACGCGCCCGCGCCGGCCAAGCGCCGCGGCCCGGGCGGCAAGCCCGGCGGGCGTCCGCCGAAGGGCGGCCCGGGTGGCCGTCCGGCGCCGGACGACCGCGGCCCGCGCCGCGACGACCGGCCCGGAGCCCAGGCGCCGCCGCTGCCCCGCGACATGCCGCTCGAGGGCCAGCTGCTCTACGGCCGCAACGCGGTCCACGAGACGCTCCGCGCCGAGCGCCGGACGGTCCGCGCGATCTGGGCGACGACCGCGACGGCGAGCGCCGAGGAGTGGCTCGAGGGCGAGGACGTCCGGCTCGCCGAGACGGACGCGCTGACGGCCCTGGCCGGTTCGCCGGACCACCAGGGCGTCGTCGCCGCGGTCGACCCGTACCCGTACGTCGAGCTCTCCGAGCTGCTCGCCGTCCCGTCCCCGCTGATCGTCGCCCTCGACGAGGTGCAGGACCCGCAGAACCTCGGCGCGATCGCGCGGACCGCGGAGTGCGTCGGGGCCACCGGGATGATCATCTGCCGCCATCGGGCGGCCGAGGTGACCCCGGCTGCCGTGAAGGCCTCCGCGGGCGCCACGGAGCACCTCAAGGTGGTCCAGGCGCGCAACCTGGCCGACGCGCTGGCCGAGGCCAAGGCCGGCGGCGCGTGGGTCTACGGCGCGGCGGGCCGCGAGGCCGGCGCCATCGGCTACACGCAGCCCGACTACACGGGCGGCATGGTGCTCGTGATGGGGGCCGAGGGGACGGGCCTCAGGCCTCGAGTCGCCTCGACCTGCGACGCCCTCGTCGCGCTGCCCCTTCGCGGGCGTCTCGACAGCCTCAACGTGGGGGCCGCGAGCGCCGCCCTCCTGTACGCGATCTTGCAACAGCGCGATCGGGTTGACACGGGGACATAACTTCTGTCACAGTCACCGCGTCGTGACCGTCGACCTCAGGTCTAGACCGGGCCCTCGGGGAAGCCGATCACGACGAGGACAGCAGGACCAAGTCAGCTCTTAGCGCCGTGGGAGGCGCGCGTTACGAGGCTTCAAGACCGCGTGGAGGCGGTCGGAAAGGCATCTCGTGGCACATCTCAAGACCAGCCCTAACGCTCAACGTCAGGTTGAGGATGGGTTTCTCATCGCCCGTGCGAAGCGCGGCGACGAGGAAGCAACGACCCGCTTGATCAAGCGGTACCAGGGATTCGTCCGGATGAAGGCGAGTTCCTTCTTCCTGAGCGGCGGCGACCGCGACGACCTCATCCAGTACGGGCTCATGGGCCTGTACGAGGCGATCCGCGATTTCCGGACGGACCGGGAGTCGAGCTTCCGCAACTTCGCGGAGCTCTGCATCACCCGCCGGATGATCACGGCGATCAAGGCGGACAACCGCCACAAGGCCAAGCTGCTCAACGACGCGGTGTCGTTGTCGTCGCCGCCCCCAGGCGCGTCCGAGGGGGAGTCGACGATGCACGACGTCATCGCCGGCCCGCAGAAGCACGACCCGGCTCGCCTCGCGGTGGACCGCGACGAGCTGCGCGCGCTGGTCTCCTCCGTCCCGGAGTTGCTCTCGGACCTCGAGTCGCGGGTGCTCGCGCTGTACCTGCGCGGCCGCTCGTACGAGGAGATCGCCGAGCGCCTCGGCTCCGACACCAAGCGGGTGGACAACGCCCTCCAGCGCGTCAAGCGCAAGATCGGCGACTTCCTCCGCGAGCGCGAGCGCGTGCCGCTCCGCGTCGTCGCCTAGCGGGGGCGCGCGGCGCTCGCATCGAGCGTTGACGCGCCACGTCATGGCGCGCGCCGTCTACCATGCGCGCCATGCCGGCTGCGCTGTCCACCGCCCTCCTCGACCCGACCGGCCACGTGCCACTGGCCGTGTCGGTGGTGGGGGTGGTGCTCCTGATCGTCGTCGTGGTGATCGGCCTGCTCGCCCTCACGGGCTGGGTGGCCGGTCGCCGGCGCGACGACTCGCAGCGCGCGCTGACCGACGAGCGCATCCGCGCCGCCAACTCGGCCCTCGCCGCCGCGCACGCCGCGGACGAGGGCTGGGACCCGGCGGTGCTCCGCTCGGCGGCCCTGGAGGCCGCCCGCTCGCTCGGCATCAGCGACCCCTCGGCCGTCGGCCTGAGCCTCGTCTCCGTCGACGACCAGCCGGGCGTCGCGAACGACCGCGCGACGTTCACCGTCGCCGACGGCGAGCGCACCCACGAGATCGTCCTGGGCCGCGCCGCGGACGGCGCCTGGACCGCGGTCTGAGCCGCCGCCCGCCCGGCGCTCCCCTCGCCGGCGCACCCCCGGCTCCACCGTCCGGGAAGCGGCGTGCGCTGGCAACGGGCGCCCGGGACGGTGCCCCGGGCGGACGCCGCTACGCGCCGGAGCCGGGGCGGCCGATCAGCCCCTCGGCGACCTCGCCCGTCTGGACCGACCAGAGCGCGGCGTAGCGGCCGCCGAGCGCGACGAGCTCCTCGTGCGTGCCGGCCTCGGCCACCCGGCCGGCGTCCATCACGTGGATCCGGTCCGCCTGGCGGATCGTCGACAGGCGGTGCGCGATCACGATCGTCGTGCGGTCGCGCGCGACCCGCAGCAGCGAGCGCTGGATCGCGGCCTCGGTCTCGTTGTCGACGGCGCTGGTCGCCTCGTCGAGGACGAGGATCGCCGGGTCCCGGACGAGCGCCCGGGCGATCGTCAGCCGCTGGCGCTGGCCGCCGGAGAGCTTGATGCCGCGCTCGCCGACGGGCGTGTCGTAGCCGTGGGGGAGGGCGCTGACGAAGTCGTCGGCCTCGGCGAGCTCGGCGGCCCGGCGCAGCTGGTCGAGGTCGGCGTCCGGCGCGCCGTAGCGGAGGTTGTCCGCCACGGTGCCGTCGAACAGGAAGGTGTCCTGCCCGACGTACCCGACGGCCCCGCGCAGGGCCGGGAAGGAGAGCTCGTCCGCCGGGATCCCGCCGACCTCGAGCGCCCCGGAGTCGGGGTCGTAGAGCCGGAGCAGGAGCTTGACGACCGTCGACTTGCCGGCGCCGGTCGCGCCGACGATCGCGTGGGTCTCCCCGGCGGGCACGTCGAGGTCGAGGCCCTTGAGCACCGGGATGCGGTCGGCGTCGTCGGTCGGGGCGTCCGGCCGGGCGCCGTACGAGAAGCGGACGTCCGAGAAGCGCACCGGCAGCGGCGTCACGCCCTCGGTCGCCGGGAGCTCCCGGGTGCCGGGGCGGATGCTGATCGGCGTGTCCAGGAGGTCGAGGATCCGGCGGATCGACGCGACGCCGCGCTGGTACAGGTCGAGGGTCTCGCCGAGCTCCGTCAGCGGCCACAGCAGGCGCTGGGTCATGAACACGAGGACGGAGTAGAGCCCGATCTCGAGCGACCCGTCCAGCGCGGCGCGGCCGCCGAGGACGAGCGTGAGGATGAAGCCGACGAGGATCGCCATCCGGATCAGCGGGACGAAGGCGGCGCTGTAGGCGATCGCGCGCCGGTTCGCGGCGGCGTAGTCGGCGGACGCCGTCGCGACGCGGGCCGCCTCGCGCTCCTCGGCGCCGAAGGCCTTGATCGTCGCGATGCCGCCGAGGTTGCCGCCGATCAGGCCGCCGAGCCGGCCGGCGTGGTCGCGGACGGCTTCGTACCGCGGCCCGAGCCGCCGCTGGAACAGCAGGGAGCCCGCGATGATCACCGGGATCGGCAGGAACGCCGTGAGCGCGAGGATGGGCGAGATCACGACGAAGACCGCGCCGACCGCGACGACGTTGGTGGCGGTCAGGATGATCTTGCTGGCCCCGACGTCGAGGAACCGCTCGAGCTGGTTGACGTCGTCGTTGAGGACGGTCAGCAGCCGGCCGGACTCGCGGTCCTCGAACCAGGCGGTGTCGAGGTCCTGCACGTGCCGGTAGGCGTCGAGTCGCAGGTCGTGCTGGAGGTCCTGGGACAGCCCGCGCCACAGGCGGTCGGCGACGTAGTCGCTCGTGGACTCCAGGATCCACGCGACGGCGGTGATCCCCCCGAGGATCAGCAGCTGGTCCTCGCGGTCCGTCACGTCGAAGATCCGTCCGACGAAGGACTCGTCCTTGCGCACCACGACGTCGATCGCGACGCCGATCAGGAGCTCGGGCGCGATGTCGAACAGCTTGTTGAGGACCGTCGAGACCACCGCGGTGACGATCCGTGGTCGGAACGCGGTCGAGCGACGCCAGAGCCGGCGCAGCGGGTGGACGGCCTCCGCGGGCTCGTCGGGCACCGGTGCCGTCGCGGGGGCGGGGGACTGGTCGCCGGCCATGGCCCCAGGGTAGGCGAGCGGGCCCGATCTCCGACCCCCGGGGTAGGAGTGGACGGACGTCGGGCGCGCGGCCGGGGCCCCCGGGGCCGGACGGACGTCCTGGCCCTTGCGCCGGGCGCCCGGGTCGCCCACCCTCTGCGGGGTGTGGCGTCCCGGACCCGTCCGTCCATCCCGCAGGACCCGGTGGGTCCTGGTGATCCTCGTCCTGCTCGCGGTCGCGGGCGGAGCGGCCGCCGTGCTCACCATGGGCGGGGACGACGGCGCCGACCGCCGCGCCGCGATCCGGGGCGCCGAGGCCGTGGTCCGGGCGGCCGCCCTCCCGCCCGCGGAGCGCGGCGACGAGCTCTGCGACCTGCTCACGGACGACTCGCGGGAGCGGCTCGTCGAGCTCGTCGCCCTCGGCACCGACGAGCCGCGGCGGCAGGGGTGCGCGGCGGCCGTCGCCTACGTCGCCTGGCGCCTGCGACCGATCACCGCCGGCCGGGACGTCCCCGCCGCCGACTGGGACGTCGACGTCGAGGGCGACGCGGCGACGATCCGCCGCGGGGACACCGGCGTCCTCCGGCTCGAGCGCACGGACGACGTCTGGCGGGCCGATCTGGCGGCGGACCCGGTGTGGGCCCACCGTGCCCGGGTCGCCGAGGCGTGCACCCGGGCGGGCCGCACGCTCGCGCTGCAGCCGCTGCCGTCGCCGACCCCGTCCGGCGTCCGCCGCGCGCTCGGTCTGCGCGCGCGAGCGCTGGAGATCCTCGCCCGGCGGGTCGCCCGCGACCGGCCGCCGGCGGTCCTGGCCGCGTCCGACCGGCGCCTCGTCCGCGCCGTCCGCGGCAGCGCGCGGCGGCTCCGGGCCGGCGCTCGGCGAGCGGGGACGGGCCTGTCCGGCGCGCTGCGCACGCTGCCGATCCGCGGCGGCGACCGCACCGAGCTCGTGTCGCAGCTGCCGGTGCCCGTCGCCCGGATCCTCCGGAAGGCCGTGGGGTCCTGCTACATCGGCACGACCGCCGTGGCGGACGCCCGCGGGGCACGCCGCATCGCCGGCCGTTGCGAGCGGACCGCGGCGGAGCTCGGGCGCCTGATCCCGGTCCGCTCCGCCGCCGCGGCCGCGACGTACTTCGCGGCCGTGGCCCGCAACCTCGACCGGGTGCGCCGGGGCGTCGCGCAGCTGACGCCCGCGCCCGGCCAGGAGCGGATCGCGCGGGCCCTCCGCGGGCAGATCCGCGCCCTCGTGAGCGGCACCCGCGGGCTGGTGGCCGACATCCGCAGCGGGCGGGGGTTCCCGCTCGTGCGGCTCGACCGGCTCGAGCTGCGGGCCGACGTCGTCGACATCGGGGTCGGGCAGCTCGGGGTCCTCTGCACCGGGGACTTCGGGGACCGGGCCGCGCCGATCGGCAGCCTGGCCTGAACCGGGCCCGGTCCCGCACCGCCGGGCCGGCGCTCGTCCCGGGTGCGGGCGCCGCGGGCGACCGGCCCGCCACGCGATCCGGCCGGCCGGCGGTACGATGGCGGCTCGCCCGCGTAGCTCAGTTGGCCAGAGCAGCGCTCTTGTAAAGCGAAGGTCGTCAGTTCGAATCTGACCGTGGGCTTGCGGTCGCGGAGAGCGCCGGTGCGCCACCCTCCGAGGGTCGGCCCGCGCGGACTGCTGTAACCACGGGCCCCGCACGGGGTCTTGCAGTACAGATGGATCGCGAGTCACCTGCCCCCGAGGACCGTCCCGCCGAGCAGCTCCTGCCGGTGGTGCGGTCGCTGCCCGTCAAGGCCGAGCGGCCGGACCTGGACCGCGACCAGCGGCTCGCGCTCCACGCGCGGGTGGACAAGGGCGTCAACCCGCTCGTGTACTGGACCGTCCGGGCGTTCTTCCAGCCGTTCTTCCACGTGTACTTCCGCCTGGCGCGGATCGGCCGCGAGCACGTGCCGGCCACCGGTCCCGTGATCTTCGCGGCCAACCACCGCAGCTTCCTGGACCCCTTCGTGATCGGCGCGATGAGCCGCCGGCCGCTGTACTTCGTCGCGAAGAAGGAGCTCTTCCGCAAGCCGCTGCAGCGCTGGTTCCTCAACAGCCTCGGCGCCTTTCCGATCGACCGGGGCAACGCGGACGGCGACGCCATGAGCACCGCCCGCGCGGTGCTCGAGCGCGGCGACTGCGTCGTGATCTTCCCCGAGGGCACCCGCACCCGCCCCGGCGGCCTCGGCCGCCCGAAGCGCGGCGTCGGCCGCCTGGCGCTGGAGACCGGCGCCCCGGTCGTGCCGATCGCCGTCCACGGCACCACCCACATCCGCACCAAGTGGCGGATCCGCCCGCACAAGGTCGTCGTCCGCGCCGGACGCCCGCTGACCTTCCCGCACGTCGAGCAGCCCACGGGCGAGCTCGCCAACGCGGTGACGGCCCGGATCTGGCCGTGCGTCGAGCTCGGCTGGAACAGCCTCGGCGGGCACACCACGGAGCGGGGCATCGGGGTGGACCCCGCGCACCTGCGGCCCGAGCTCGCCCCCGAGGGCCTGCAGCCCGCCCTCGCCCTCCCGGCGGTCGCCGGCGAGGCCCTCGACCGGAAGGCCCGCTCGGCCGGCGCCTGAGGACGACGCGAGGCGCGGAGCGCTGCCGCCGCCCTACCGGCGGTAAGGTGCTCCCGTGGACAAGGCCGAGCTCGACGACCGGTTCTCCGAGCTCTACCGGGACCACCTCCGCGACGTCTACTCGTTCGCCTATTACCGGGTCGGCAACCACCACGACGCGGAGGACCTCACCGAGCAGACGTTCCTGCAGGCGTACCGGCACTTCGAGCGTGCGCTCCGCGAATCGGACGGGCGGCCCCTGCGGCCCTGGCTGATCCGCATCGCCCACAACCTCGCCGCCAACCTCTTCCGGGACCGGTCACGGCGCCCGCAGACCTCGATCGACGACGACGAGTCGACGACGATCCTGCGGGCGACGCACACGACCGAGGACCTCGTGGAGGAGCGCGACGAGCTGGGCCGCATCCTCGCCGCCGTGCAGCACCTGCCGGACGACCGCCGTGAGGCCCTGATCATGCGCTTCGCCCTCGGCATGGGCAACCGGGAGATCGCCCGCGCGATGGGGCGGTCGGACGGGGCCACGAAGGTCCTGCTCCACCGCTCGATCAAGCAGCTCGAGGGGATCGTCGCCGAGACGCCGACGCAGGGGCTGTCCTCGTGACCCGCTCCGCGCTCGACATCGAGACCCTGCTGCGCGAGGCGATGGCGCCCGTCGAGCCGCCCGAGCGCCTCGGCACGCGCGTCGAGACGACGCTCCGCAACCTCTCCGAGATGGCCGCGGACGAGCTCGAGTCCTGGGAGCTCGCCGCGATGAAGGACCCCCGCAACTGGGTCCGCCCGGCGGTCGCGGTCGCGGTCGGGGGCGTCGCCGGCACCGGCCTGGCGGCGCTGCGGTGGAAGCAGCGCAGCCGCACGGGCGGCGGTCGCGCCGGTG
>NZ_JBFAPC010000116.1:0-18175 GCF_040675535.1 Patulibacter sp. NPDC049589
CCATCTTTCCGACGTGGGTGAGCCCGAGCCGGAACGACCGACGGCCGCCCCGGAGGGCGGCCGTCGGTGCTGCCGGGGCCGGCGGTGAGGCGCCGGCGATCGGATCAGACGTACTCGCGGAGGTAGCGCTCGTAGGTGCGCATGTGGCCCTCCTCGTCCCGCAGGATCTCGATGACCATGTCCTGGGTGGCCCAGTCGACGCCGTCGGTGGCCTCGATGATCCGCGTGTAGTGCGAGATCGCGCCGGACTCGGCGTCGATGACGCCCTTGATCACGGAGACGACGTCGGTCGGGTCGTCGTTCGGCTGCAGGCTGGCGTCGAAGTCCTTCGGGAAGTCCGCGGAGCCGGGGACCGTGCCGTAGAGCTCCTTGATGCGGTTCGCGAACTGCTTCGCGTGGCCGAGCTCCTCGCCGACGTCCTCGCCGAGGTCCGTGGCGATCTCCTTGGCGCGGATGCCGTCGAGGTTGATCGACTGCTGGAGGTAGTTGGTGACGGTCTCGACCTCCATCCAGTACGCGGTCGTGAGGAGCTCGACGATCTCCTCGCGCTTGGCGGCGTTCTGGTCGGAGAGGATTCCGGCGCTGGCGTGATGCGTGACGGTCATGCGGTGCTCCTTGCTCGATGCGTTGCGACCACTATAGCTAATGATTTAAAATAAGGGCGCCCTTCTTGGGGCGGTCGGATCGCGGCCCGGGAGTTCGGGCGCCCTTTGTGAACGGGGGTTTCCGTGCTCTGGAGCCCCGTACCCGGGCCGGCGGCCGATACGCGCTCTCGTGCGACTCGGGCCGTCCGGCGGGCGGGCGGGCGAGTGTCCGACGGGACGCGAGGCTCGGCTCCGACGTGGCATCTCCGGGGCGCGCGCGAGGCGGCGCGCGGCGGTCCGGCCCCGGAACGACGAAGCGCCCGCGGGGCGGGCGCTCGCACTGCGGTGATCGGGTGGGCGCCGGGGTGGCCGGCGCCGGGGCTCAGGCGGGGCGGTGCTCGTCGCCGACCGCGGCGACGGCGGCCTGTGCACGCCACGTGGCGAAGCGGCCGTCGGGCGACTCCAGCCAGGCGTGGAGGTCGCGCTCGAAGCGGTTCCAGCGACGGGCTCGGAAGCCGGCCGTCGGGATCCGGTCCTGCGGGATGGACTCGTACCGCTGCACGAAGGGAACTCTAACAAAGGGAGTCCTAAGTGTGGGTGCCCGAATGGGAACTGGGCGCGCTGCCGCTCCCGGGGTCGTGTCGCGGGACCCCGGGAGCGTCCTCCCGGCAGGGCGCCGGGCCGCGTGCCGCCGCGCTACTTGGTGAGCGCCTCGATCCGCAGGGTGCCGATCACGCCGGGGGCCGCGCCCGTCTGGTCGGACAGCGGGCCGGTCTTCGCGCGCTTGACGACGATGCCGCCGAGGACGAGCTGGCCGTCGTAGGCGACGCTGCGCAGCGGCGACTGGTCGAGCGAGAAGGCCTCGATGCGGGTGCCGCCGACGACGGCCGTGATGACGGAGTTGGCGGTGTCGATGATCAGGTCCGACAGCGTCAGCGTCTGACCGTCGGCCGTCAGGTTCAGGGCCCCGGCGAGTGTCACGGACCCGGCGAACGCCTTGGCGCCGTCGACCGTGCCGCCCGTGATCGGGAAGGCGTACGGACCCGTCCCGGCGCCGGTCGCGGGGGCGGTCGTGTTCAGCGAGGCGCCGGGGGTGGCTGCGATGCCGGCCTTGGCCGCGTCGGTCAGCGTCAGCGATGCGGTCCCGCTCTTGAAGACGGTGCCCGACCCCGTCGACGGCGTCCCGGTGCCCGTCCCGGCGGGGATGTCCACCGAGGCACTCGTCACGCCGAGGGACATGCCGCTCTTGAAGCGCTGGATCTTCAGCGCCCGGTTCAGCCGCGACGCGCCGATGGGCGTCAGCGTCACCTTGAGGTTGGAGAGCGTGAGCTTCTTCTTGGTCTGCACGACCTTCGCGGCGGAGGTGTCCACGTTGAAGGCGCGGACGCGGCTGCTGCCGATGCCGACGGTGACGTTCGAGCCGCTCGGGGCGACCGCGATGCGGAAGGTCTTCAGCGTGATCGAGCGCCCGCGGCGCACGAACTTCAGCGACCCGGCGTGGTTCAGGGTCCCCGACGTGCCGTCGGCGTTGAACGTCGCGGTCGACAGCGGCAGCTTCACGGCGGTGGCGCCGCGGCGGGCGGGGGCGACGCCGCGCAGCGCGACCTTGCCCTTCTTCATCGCGCTGGTCAGGGCCGACGACAGCTTGATCGTCGTCGTGCCGGACGCCTTCGCCGTCGTGTCGGCGGCGGAGGACGGGGCCGCGGCGACGAGCAGCGCCGCGGCCGTCCCTCCGGTGACGACCAGCGCGCGTAGCCGGTGGGACGAACGGGTGTTGGGGGTCATGCTCCGGGTCCTGGTCGGGTCCAGCATCGCCGGACATCATCGCGCAAACCGGGCCGTCGGGTGACGGTCCGCACGACCGGGCGACGTGCCGGCGCGTACGGGAGACACCCGGGGCGTCCCGCCGGGGCGGTCCGGGCCGGCCCGCGCGCGCCCCGACCCGCCGGGTCGTCCACGGCGCGGCGGGCCGACAACCGCGCCCCGCGGGGGCGCGTATCCCCCCTGCATGCTGCCGTCGTCCCTCACCGTCGCGCCCGCCGGTGCGGCCACCACGCGGCCGGCGCCGCAACCGGTGATGCTTCTGCCCGTGCAACGGCGGCGCAATCCCCCCGGCCGGACGGAGCAGCGGCTCGCCCGGCGGCTCCGCCGGGGGGACCCGGACGTGATCGCGGACCTCTACGTGCAGTACGGGGCGGCCAGCTACGGCGTGCTGCTCCGGACCCTGCGCGACCGCGACGCCGCCGACGACGTCCAGCAGCAGGTCTTCGCCGAGGTCTGGCGTCGCGCCGGCCAGTACGACCCCGCCCGCGCGGGCCTGCTGACCTGGATCCTCACGATCGCCCGCAGCCGGGCGATCGACCACCTGCGCCGCCGCGTCCCCGAGCCGGTCAGCGCCGACGAGATCGTCCGGCTCTCCGGCGGCGGTGACGCCGTCCCGGAGACCGAGCTCGCGCTGGACCGCTGGCGCGTCGCCGAGCTCCTGGCCGTCCTGCCGGACCACGAGCGCGAGCTGCTGCGCCTGCGCTTCTACGAGGAGCTCAGCCAGACGGAGATCTCCGCGCGGCTCGACCTGCCGCTCGGCACCGTCAAGGCGCGGATGGTCCGGGCCCTTCGCAAGCTGCGCGCCCACATCGACGAGGGCGAGGTGCCCGGATGACCCGTCGACCCGAGGCCGAACGGCTGGTGCTCGAGGACCTGGCCGACGAGGAGCGCGACGCGCTCCTGGCCGGCGTCGACGCCGGGGACGCCGCGGCCGTCGAGCGGCTCGCCACGGCCCTGGCCGCGCTGGACGCCGACGGCTGGGAGGCCGCCGAGACGCCCGCGCTGCGCTTCGTCCCGGAGGGCGCCGGCGAGGCCGTGCCGTTCTGGTCCCGCATGTGCGTGCGCAGCGACGCGGGCGACCATCGCGTCGCGGCGCCGTACGTGGCGCTGGTGCTCGTCGCCGCGATCGTCCTGGCGTTCGGGGCGGGCTTCGCGCTGCGCGGCTCCGGCGACGACGGCGCGCCGCTCGACGACCGGCTGGGGCAGGCCCCCGCGGTGTCGCTCACGCGGATGGCCTCTGCGCCACTGGACGCCTCGGGCGTCGCCCGGATGGTCGGCGGGCGGGGCGGGCGGGGCGGGCGGGTCGAGCTGCGGGCCCACGGGCTACGGCCCACCGGGCCCGGCCGCTGGTACGAGCTGTGGATGCTGCGCGACGACCGCCACATGGTCAGCGTCGGGACGTTCCGGGTGCGCGGCGACGGCACGGTCGAGGCCCGCTTCGAGGTCGGCGTCGACCTCTCGCGCTCCCCGACGATGGACGTCTCGATCCAGTCGAAGGCCGACGGCGCCGCGCACTCCGGGCGCTCGGTGCTGCGCTCGCAGCCCGCGACCTGAGTCCTGGATCGGTCGGCCCGTCGGGCCCCCGACCTGAGTCCTGGATCGGTCGGCCCGTCGGGCCCCCGACCGGAGTCCCGGATCGGTCGGCCCGTCGGCCGGCACCCGGGCCTCGGTACCGGAGGGTCGGATCGACGCGGCTTCGCGTGCCGACGGGGCCGGACGCGGCTGGACCCTCGCCGGGTCGGTCACCGCCGTGCCGGTCAGGTGGTCGGTTCGTCGTCCGCGTCGGCCGGCCCGTCCGGGTCCCCGCCCGCGCGGCCGCGCTCGCGCAGGGCCCGCACGACCGCGAGGCTGACCGGCTCGTCCGGGAGCTGGTTGCCGTCGACGACCGCGTCGATGACCTGGCGCTTGACCTCGAGGATGTCCGACATCTCGTCGTCGATCGTGCCCGGGCAGAGCAGGTACCAGGCCGTCACGGCGTCGTCCTGGCCGATCCGGTGACAGCGGTCCTCGGCCTGGTCGTGCATCGCCGGGGTCCAGTCGAGCTCCAGGAACGCGACGTTGGAGGCGCGGGTCAGGGTGATGCCCTGGGCGGCGGCGCGCATCGAGCAGACGATCAGCCGCTCGGCGGGGTTCTCGATGTCCAGGTGACCCCCCTGCTGGAACCGCCTGACGGCCTCGTCGCGCTGGACCGCGGAGTCGTCGCCGAGGATGTGCAGGGCGCCGGGGAACTTCTCGAGGAGCCCGAGCTGCATCTCTCGGTGCTGGGCGAAGACGACCAGTGCCTCGCCCGACGCCAGGAAGTTCTCGACCCACGCGATCGCGCCGGGCAGCTTGCCGCGGGCGGCCAGCCGGCGAAGGTGGTTCATCCGCACGAGCTGCTCGGCGCGCAGGGCGGCGGCGATCTTCGCGTCCAGCTCGGAGAGGTCCAGCGGCTGGGTGCGCAGCCAGGCGATGACGTCCTTCTCCGCCAGCCGGTACTCGGCCGGGTCCTTCAGCTCGAGCGGCACGTCGACGCGGCGCTTGGCGGGCAGCTGGGGGAGGACGTCCTGCTTCAGCCGGCGGACGAAGCCGCGGGAGCGCAGGTGCCAGTGCAGGCGGTCGTGCGACTCGGGGCCCTTGAATCGCCGGGCCAGCTCCGCGCCCGAGCCGAAGTCCTTCAGGCGGTCGATCAGGCGCAGTTGGGCGGTCAGCTCCCGTGGCTGGTTGAGGACCGGGGTGCCGGTCAGCGCCAGGCGCAGGCCATCGGGGTGGACGGCCTTCGACAGCTTCATCGCGGCCTTCGTGCGCTTGGCCGTGGGCTGCTTGCAGTAGTGCGACTCGTCGAACACGACGGCTCGGGGGATGCGCGCGGCGAGGGGCTCGAGGTGTGCCTCGACGATCTCGTAGTTCAAGACGACGATGTCGGCGTCTCGCGGCTCGGCGAAGCCGGAGGTGTCCAGCGGGGTCGCCCAGGGGTTCGGGCGGTCGGCCCGGCGGACGGGGGCGAGGGCGGGGGCGGCCCCCGGGTCGGCGACCTTCAGGGCGGTGGGGGGCGCCGCCGCGAAGGGGTCCGCCGTCGGGGTCGCGTCGCCGGACCCGTCGCGGTCGGCCACCGAGCGCAGCGTCTCGGGGGCGTGTTCGCGCGGCTCCCACTGGCCCTGCCCGCGACCGTGGAGCACCGCGACGCGGCGGTGGGGCAGCCACTTCGCGGCCTCGCGCTCCCACGTGAGCTTCATCCCCGCCGGGCACACGACGACCGCCGGGTACGCGCCGTCGACCTCGAGCGTGGCGAGCGCCTGGACGGTCTTGCCTAGGCCCTGCTCGTCCGCGAGGAACGAGCGGCGGCGCTTGAGCAGGTAGCGGACGCCGGCGTGCTGGAACGGCTGCAGCTCGCCGCCGAGGACGAGGGGCTCGCCGGCCTTCGTGCGCTTCAGCGGGTTCGCGCGTTCGGCCTGGGAGAGGTCGATCGTCTCGATCCGCTCCTCGTGCTCGACCTTCATCGTCGCCAGCTGGTCGCGCGCGGCGGTCGTGACGACGAGCGTCGGGTACGCGCGGATCAGGTCCTGGATCGCGTCCAGCAGCGAGGGGTCGGCCGGGACGGCCATCGTCGTCGCGGAGTCGATCGGGGCGTCGCCGCGCCGGTAGCCGCGGCCCGGCGTCGTGTCGATCGGGGTGGCCTCCGGCAGACGCTGGAAGGCCGCGTGCAGCCGGGTGCTCCAGCCGGGCAGGAGCTCGATGCGCGGGGTCTTCTGGTCGTCCCGCCCGGCGCGCAGGGTCGCGGCGGCGGGCATCCGGCCGATCCGCAGGTCGGCGGACGCGAGCATCACCAGGGTGTCGACGACGAGGCCGTCGATCCGGTCCAGGAGCTGGACGCCGTCCGCGTCGAACGGCAGCAGGTCGACCGCGCGACTCTCGATCCCGAGCGCCTCGGCGGCCGCCTCGGGGCTCATCCGCTGCGCGTGGTCGGTGAGCCGCGACGGGGCCTCGCCGAGCAGCGTCACGACGGCCAGGCGCGGGCCGTCGTCGAGCTCGATCACGGTCGTCTCGCCGTGCCAGCGGGACATGCCGCCGAGCCAGGCGGAGACGTGCTCGTCCGGGAACAGCCCGGCCCGCTGGTCGTCGAGGAGTCGGCGGGCGACGATCGCGGCGTGCACGCTCAGCGGCGCGCGCCAGACGTGGTTGCTCCAGTCGAAGTACCGGCCCGGGATCGAGCGGACGTCGTCGTTCATCCAGCGCGGGACGTCGAGGACGAGCTCCGGGACCCGGTCGCGCGACTGCATGCTCAGCGCGGGCTTGCCGAGCTGCGGGGCGTCGGGCTCGGTCTCTTCGGGTTGCGGGAGGCCGGGATCGTCGATCAGGAGACGGTAGGCGACCGGTGTCGCGGGGGCGGTGCCGCCGGGGGATCGGTGCGGACGACGGGTCGCCCGGCGCGCCGGCACCGGGCCGCCGCAGATGCGGTCGGTGACCGCGGGGCCCGCGAGCCGGCGGCGCGCTCAGCCCGCGGGCGCATGCGCCGCCCAGAGCGCCGCCGACCGCCGCTCGGCGTCCTCGTCGTGGGTGCGCTGGAGGTTGCGGCCGCCGCGGTCGAAGGTCGCCAGGACGGCGGCGGGCACGTCCTCGTCCGGGGTCGGGGCCGGCAGCCAGGTCGTCGGGCGCACGTGGTGGATGCCGACCTCGCGGGCCGCGGGGGAGTCGTCGTAGCGCCACGGGCCGGTGATCCGGCCGAGGCGCAGGGCGCCGTCGGCCTCGCGGGTCCAGACGAGGACGCCGTCGGGCAGGTCCGCGAACCGGCGCAGCATCCGTCCCGCCTTGTCGCCGTGCCGGTCCGCGGCCGCCGCGACCGCCTCGTCGATCGTGGCCGGCGGCGCGTCCAGTGCGTCGCCCGTCCCGACGAGCCCGTGGGCGATCCCGAACGCCGCGCCGGCGCCGGTGGGCGCGTCGCGGTCGCGGGCCCGCATCGGGGCGCGGAGGACGGGGACGGGCCGGGGCATGGGCGGCCGGTACCCGGTGGGGCGCGGGGTGCACGGGCGATCTCGGGGCCCGTGCGTCGCCCCGCCCCGGGGAGGGGCGCGGCCGCCTCAGTCCAGGCTCAGTCGTCCGAGACGGTCTTCGTCGTCATCACCTGGGCGGCGTCCGTGCCCATGACCTTGCGGGTGAGCGCGGGGGCCGCGAAGCGCAGCGCCGTGGCGAGTCCGTAGATCCGCGGCGTGTAGCGCTCGGGCTTGCGGCCCAGGCCGGCCTCGACGATCGCCTCGGCCACGCCCTCGGGGGTGCCGAGCAGGAAGCGGCCGACCTTGCTGTTGACGAGCTCGGTCTGCGGGAAGCCCTCGGTCGGGACGAACCCGGGCAGGACGTTGCCGACGTGGACGCCGTGGACGGCCTCCTCGATGCGGACGGCGTCGGTCCACAGGGCGAGCGCCGCCTTGCTCGCCGAGTAGGCGCTGGTGCCGGGGCGGCTGACGCGGCCGGAGGTGCTCGTGACGTTGACGATCGCCGACGGGGCGGCCGCGCGGAGGTCCGGCAGGAGCGCCTCGGTCAGCCGGATCACGGCGTCGAAGTTGATCGCCATCGTCCGGCGGACGTTCTCCCAGCCCCCGTTCTGCGGGCTGCCGAACCGCGCGCGGAAGCCCGCGCCGGCGTTGTTGACCAGGAGCGTCGGCAGGCCGTGCTCGGCCCGCACGTGGTCGCGGACCTCCTGCGGCGCGTCGTCGTCGGTGAGGTCCGCGGCGACCCAGGTGGTGGTCGCCGGCAGCTCGGCGGCGAGCGCGGCGAGTCGCTCCTCGCGCCGGGCGACCAGGACGATGCGGGCGCCGGGCTCGCGGGCGAGGCGCCGGGCGGCGGCCTCGCCCAGGCCGCTGGACGCGCCGGTGATCACGGCGACGAGCGGGCCGGCGGGGGCGGTGGCGGGCGCGGCGGTGGCCGCGGGGGGCTCGGGGCTGCTCATGCGGGCATCACAGCGCATCGGCGGCGGTCGTGCTCGGGATCGGGGCCGTCGCCGGTCGGTCACGTCGGCGCCCGGCCCTCGATCGGGGCGTCGATGAGACTGACATGTATCGTATGAGACATGAGTGTCTCGCCGAGCGCCGGGGACGACCGTCTGATCGCCGCGGCCCTGACGGTCCTGAACGGCGACCCCACGGCATCGATGGCCCAGATCGCCGCCGCGGCGGGCGTCGGTCGCGCCACGTTGCACCGCCACTTCGCCACCCGCGACGACCTGGTCCTCGCGATCGGGGCGCGCTCGCTCGAGCGCTGGGAGGGCTCGCTGCGCGCCGAGGGCACGCTCGAGCTGGTCGGCACCGACGACGCGGACGCGCACCGCGCCGCGCTCGACGGGCTGCTGCGGCGGTACGTGCAGGACGCCGGGGACTTCCGCTTCGCGATGGACAACCCGGAGATCGAGCGGCACCCGGCGCTCGGGGAGACGGTCCTGCGGCTGTGCGCGCTGGAGACCGAGCTGCTGGCGTCGGCGCAGCGCGTCGGCGTCCTGCGCGACGACCTGCCCGCCGTGTGGATCGACCACGTCCTGTTCGGACTCCTGCGGTCCGGGCTCGACGCGCAGCGCTACGGCGACGTCGCGCCCCGCGACATCCCGGACCTCGTCGTCCGGACGTTCTTCGCGGCGGTCGGACGATGAGGGCTCGCTTGCCCGGCGGCGCCCGCTGGTGGGGGCTCGCGGTCCTCTCCGCCAGCCTCCTGATGGTCGTCATGGACATGACGATCCTCAACGTCGCGCTGCCCGAGCTGACGGCGGACCTGCGGCCCGGGTCGACCGAGGTCCTCTGGATCGTCGACGCCTACTCGCTGGTGCTCGCCGGCCTGCTCGTCACCGCCAGCGCGCTCGGCGACCGCTGGGGGCACCGCTACGTCCTGGTGGCCGGACTCGTCGTCTTCGGCGTGGCCTCCGTGGGCGTCCTGCTCGCGACGTCCCCCGGTGCCGTGATCGCGCTGCGGGCCCTGCTCGGGGTCGGCGGGGCGATGATCATGCCCGCGACCCTGTCGCTGATCCGGCACCTCTTCCCCGACGGGCGCGAGCGCGCGCTGGCGCTCGGGATCTGGGGCTCGATGGCCGGCGTCGGCGCGGCGCTCGGCCCGATCCTCGGCGGGCTGATGGTCGAGCTGTTCAGCTGGCACGCCGCGTTCCTGATCAACGTGCCGGTGGTGCTCGTCGCGGTGGTCGCGGCGCTCGCGCTGCTGCCCCGGGGCCGCGCGGCGTCGCCGGCGCCGTGGGACGCGGTGGCCCTCGTGCTGTCGTTCGTCGGGATGGTCGCGCTGGTGCTCGCGATCAAGGAGCTCGCGAAGCACGGCGTCGAGGCGACCGGCGTGGTCGCGGCCGCCGTGGCGGTGGTCGCGCTCGGGACGTTCGGGCGGCGGACGCTGTCGCAGGAGCGCCCGATCCTTGAACTGCGGCTGCTCGGCCGGCCGCAGGTCGGGGCCGGGGTGCTGACCGCGCTGGCGACGATGGTCGGGATGGCGGCGATCCTGCTGGTCGGCGCGCAGTGGCTGCAGGCCGTCGAGGGGCACTCGCCGCTGATGGCGGGCGTCGCGCTGCTGCCGGCCGCGGTGGCCGGCGTGCTCGCGTCGCTGGCGGCCCCGGCGATCGCCGAGCGGATCGGGGCGCGGGCCGTGCTCGCCGCCGGGCTGGCCGCGCCGGGCCTCGGGTTCCTCGCGCTCGGCCTCGCGAGCGAGCCCAGCTACGCCGTCTTCGCCGTCACCCTGACGCTGATCGGCGTCGGGATGGGGGCCCTCGCGATCGGCTCGGCGGTGATCATGGCCGGCACCCCGACGGACCGCACCGGCAGCGCCGCCGCGATCGAGGAGACCGCGTACGAGGTCGGCACCACCCTGGGCGTCGCCGTGCTCGGCAGCCTCGCGGCCCTGATCTACCGGGACGCGTTGCCGGTCGGCGACCTGGCCGGGTCCGGGCTCTCGGCGGGCGACGTCGCCGCGGCCCGCGACTCGATCGGCGGGGCCGAGGGCGTCGCGGGGACGCTCGATCCGGCCGCGGCGGCGGACCTCGTCGCGCGGGCGCAGGCGGCGTTGTCGGACGCCCTGTCGGGGATGGGCGTCGCTGGGTCGGTCGTCCTGCTCGCGGCGGCGGGCGTCGTCTTCGCGCTGATGCCGCGGCGGGTGGACATCAGCGGGGTGGACGCGCACTGATACCGATGGTCGTCCTGGTGTGATGGGACGTGGTCGACCATTCCTCGGCAGGGCTCAGGAAATCACGACCACGTCCCTTCCAGACGGATCGGGCGGGGCGTCGCGGGGTTGAGAGTGCAGTTCTCCGTCTTAGGGACGAAGGACCGCACGCTCGAGGGGCGCTCGTCCTCGGCGGGGCCGGGCGACCCAGGCCGTCGTCAGACCGGCCAGGTCTCGCCGCGCCACGCCGCGTCCCAGAAGCGCCACTCGTAGCGGCAGCCCTGGAGCCAGAGCGCCTCGAAGCGGGCGCGGCCCTCGTCGCCCAGGCCGGCCGCGTGGCGGTCGACGATCGTCAGGAGCTCGTCGACCTGGGCGGAGAACTCGTCGCTCGCGTAGGTGTCGATCCAGCGCTGGTAGCGGGGGTCGGGCGAGCCCTCGGCGACGAGCTCCCGGCCGACCTCGCGATAGATCCAGAAGCACGCGAGGACCGCGGCCAGGCCGTCGGCGTAGGAGCCTGCGGCCGCGTGGGCGAGCAGGAAGTCGACGTAGGCGGTCGTCGTCGGGCTGCGGGGCGTCGCGGCCACCTGCTCCGGGCTGAGCGCGAAGTCGGCGATGAACGCGGCGTGCAGCTCGTGCTCGACGGTGATCGCCTCGGCGCCCGCGGTGGCGAGGAAGACGATCTCGTCGTCCGCCGTCGCCCGGCCCGCGGCCAGGGCGAGCGCCCGGGCGAACCCCTTGAGGTAGTGCGAGTCCTGCACCACGTAGGTGCGGAACGTCGCCTCGGGCAGCGTGCCGTCGGTCAGGCCGGCGAGGAACGGGTGCTCGAGGATGCGCGCCTGGATCGGGGCGGCGGCGGACCACAGGCCGGCGGTGAACGCGTCGGGCCCGGAGGGCGTGGGGGCGATGGGGGCGTCGCTCATCGGGCGGAGGCTACGAGGCGGCGGGCCGGTCGCGGAGTCGCGTGGCGGGGCGGCGCGTCGCCGGCCGCGGGGCAGGGGGGCGCGTCGGCGCTGCAGATTGATCCGGTCGGGCGGGACGTTCCTGCAGCGGGTCGTGCCCTCTCGGCCGCCTCCTCAGAACGTGCCGCCGCGGCCCGCGCCGCCGGCGAAGCGGCCCGCGCCCTCCAGCGCCTCGCCCGAGGAGAGGGTCGCGAGGCCGTGCTCGTACTCGACGGTCAGGGCGTCGTCCTCGGGGAGGCCGGCGGTGTCCAGCAGCGACGCGCGGTCGCGGCGGAGGCAGGTCTGGGGAAACGCCGCGATCGACGCCGCCAGCTCCTGGGCGGCCGCGAGCGCGCCGCCGCGGGGGACGACGCGGTTGACCAGGCCGATGGCCAGCGCCTCGTCCGCTGCGACCGGGCGGCCCGTCAGGACGAGGTCCATCGCGCGGCTCTCACCGATCAGGCGCGACAGGCGGAACGTGCCGCCGTCGATCAGCGGGACGCCCCAGCGGCGGCAGAAGACGCCGAGGATCGCGTCCTCCTCGGCCACCCGCAGGTCGCACCAGGCGGCCAGCTCCAGGCCGCCCGCGACCGCGTGGCCCGCGATCGACGCGATCACCGGCTTCGACAGCCGCAGCCGCGTGGGGCCCATCGGGCCGTCGGCCGGGAGCGGCTCGACGCGGTTGCTCCGCTCGGTGCCGAGGGCCTTCAGGTCGGCGCCCGCGCAGAACGTCCCGCCGTCGCCGTGGAGGACCGCCACCGCGGCCGCCTCGTCGGCGTCGAACGCGCGGAAGGTCGTGGTCAGCGCGGCCGCGGTCGGGCCGTCGACCGCGTTGCGGGCGTGCGGGCGCGAGAGGACGATCGTCGTCACCGGGCCGTCGCGGCGGACGGCGACCGCGTCGTCTCCGGTGGGGCGGTCCGGGCGGGCTGCCGCGGCCTGCGGCGCCTCGCCGGCCCGCGCGTCGGTGCGCTCTGCGTCGCCGTCCCGCGGGCCGGGGCCTCCTCGCGGGCGGGCGGTCGCCTCGTCGATGCGGTGGCCGTCACGGCGGTCGTTCGCGGCGTGCGGGTCGTCGGCCATGCGCGGATTCAACCACCTCGGGCTTGACCTGTGAATCGGGATTCACGAGACTGTGAATCGAGATTCACACGCCGCCGCCGTCCCGGCCCGCCTCGGCGGGCCCCGGGCGTCGGGCGGCCGGAACGAAGGACCCCCCCGTGAGCACGCCCACCGATTCCGTCCCTCCCGCCGCCGACGTGGCCGGCGCCACCGTCACCCCGGCCCTCGCCGGCCCGGACGGCCCCGGCCGCCGGGTCCTCAACCAGGCGCCCCCGCTGCAGCCGGTCGACCTCTACGCCACCGACGTCGCGCTGCAGGAGGCGCTCGTCCGCGAGGGCGGCGGCTGGGGCGTCGAGCGGGTGGCGGAGACCGGGCGGGTCGCCGGGTCGCCCGAGGCCCGCGACCACGGCCTGCGCGCCGAGCGCAACGAGCCCCGCCTGATCACGCACGACCGCTACGGCAACCGCGTGGACGAGGTCGAGCTCGACCCGTCGTGGCACTGGCTGCTCGGCGGCGCGATCGACCGCGGGCTCTCGGGCCTGCCCTGGCGCGCCCCCGACGGCGGGGCCGGCGCCGAGGCCGACGGCCGCGCGGCCTCGGCCTCGGGCTCCGGCGCGACGCCCGCCGCGATCGACGCCGGCGCATCCGTCCTCAGCACCCCGGCGCCCGGACCCGGCGGCGCCGGCTCCCACGTCGTCCGCGCGGCCGGGTTCGCGCTCTGGGGCAACACCAACGCCGGGGTCATGTGCCCGGTCTCGATGACGTACGCGGTCGTCCCGGCCCTGCGCGACGGCGCGCCGGCGCTGGCGGCCGAGTGGGAGGAGCGGCTGACGCGGCCCGACTACGCGAGCTCCGCGATCGCCGGCATGGCGATGACCGAGCGCCAGGGGGGCTCCGACGTCCGCGCGAACATCACCGTCGCCGTGCCCGCCGGGACGGGCTCCACCGGCGGCGAGTACGAGCTGTGGGGCCACAAGTGGTTCTGCTCGTACCCGCCGTGCGACGTCTTCCTCGTCCTCTCGCAGCTGAAGGATGCGCCGGAGGACCCGGACGGCTCCGGGCCCGGCCTCTCCTGCTTCCTCGTCGAGCGCGGGCCCGGGATGGAGTTCCAGCGCCTGAAGGACAAGCTCGGCACGCGCTCGCTGCCGTCCTCCGAGGTCGAGTTCCGTGGCGCCCGCGGGCGGCTCGTCGGCGAGCCCGGGGGTGGCGTGAAGGCGATCATCCGCATGGTCAACCACACCCGGCTGGACTGCCTGATCGGATCGACGACGTCGATCCGCCGCGGCACGATCGAGGCGATCCACCACGCGCGGCACCGCAGCGCGTTCGGCGCCTCGCTCGTCGACCAGCCGGCGATGCAGAACGTGCTGGCCGACCTCGCGATCGAGTCGGAGGCCGCGACCGCCGTCGCGCTGCGGATGGCCCGCGCGTACGACGAGGACGACGCCGCGTTCCGCCGCTTCGGCACCGCCGTCATGAAGTACTGGGCGGCGTCGGACCCCGATCCCGAGCCGGCGCCGGACGCGTCGCCCGTCGTCCGGATCGCCGGGCCCGGGGGCGGCGTCCCCGACGCCGGAACCGTCTCCGCGGTCGAGGCCGCCGCGGCCGTCGGCGGGGCCCAGAACGCCGCGCGGGTCCTCCAGCAGCTGCCGTCCAACGTCCTGACGCCGCGGGCGCTGGTCGCCCGGGCGATCGCGCTGGGCGACGAGCTCCCCGACCTGGACGTCGAGGTCGAGGTGGGGCTCGGCGCGCTGCGCCGGCGCGGCATGGGCCTCTTCGCCGCGGTCTCGCACGGCAGCGACCAGCCGCCCGCCCTGATCACCGTCCGCTACGAGCCGACCGGGGCGTCGGGGCCGCTGCTCGGGCTCGTCGGCAAGGCCGTCACCCACGACACCGGCGGCTACTCGCTGAAGCCGCCGCTGTCGATGCGGACGATGCGCTTCGACATGTCCGGCGGCGCGGCGGTGCTCGGCGCGATGGAGGCGATCGCGCGGCTGCGGCTGCCCGTGCGGGTGCTCGCCGTCGTGTGCGCGACGGAGAACCTCGTCAACGGCTCCGCGATGAAGCCGGACGACGTCTTCACCGCGAAGAACGGGACCACCGTCGAGATCACGAACACCGACGCCGAGGGCCGGCTCGTGCTCGCGGACGGCCTGACGTACGCGCTGGAGCTCGGCGCGGAGCGGCTCGTGGACATCGCGACGCTGACCGGCGGCGTCGTCACGGCGCTCGGCACGTCGCACGCGGGCCTGATGGGCCGCGACGAGCAGTGGCTCGGCGAGGTCACCGGCGCCGGCGAGGCGACCGGCGAGCGCGTCTGGCGCCTGCCGCTGGAGGACGCCCACCGCGAGCTGCTCAAGAGCCGCCTGGCGGACCTCACCAACAGCGGCGGCCGCGTCGCCCACCCGATCCAGGGCGCGGCGTTCCTGGAGCGCTTCACCGGCGACGCGCCGTGGGCGCACGTCGACATGGCGGCGCTGTCGCACGACCTGCCCCGCAAGTACCTGGCGAAGGGCCCGAGCGGCTGGGGCGTCCGCCTGCTGACGGAGACGGCGCGCCGCGTCGCGGGCTGACGGTCGGCGTCGGACGGCGTATGGACCGCTAGCGTGCGGGCCTGCCGTCCGGCCCTCGCCGGCCGCGGCGCCCGTCGCCCGTGATCGCGTCCCTCCCCCGTCCCGTCCGCCTGCTCCTCCTGTGGGCCGGCCTGCTCGCCGTCTACGCGGCCGGCCTGACGCTGCCCGCGGCTCCCGGCCGGGACCTGACGGCGACGGAGGCGCACCGGCTGCTCGCCGCGCACTCGATCGTCACAGACGGCGATCTCGACCTGCTCGACGAGTACATCGCCCGGCCCTACGAGCACTGGGGCGGGATCGCCGGACTGCAGCCGGGCCGGCCGCTCCCCTCCAACGTCGCCGTCCAGCGCGACGAGCGGCAGAAGGAGGGGCCGCCGCTCGCCCCGGGCGGCTACATCGAGCCGACCGGGCTCGGACTCGGCGCGGTCCTGGCCCCCGCTTACTGGTTCGGCCGCACGACCGGCATGGGTGGCCCGCTCGCCGTGCAGCTCTGGTGCGCCGGCCTGCTGGCGGCGGCGTTCGTCGTCGCGCTCGGCCTGGCCCGGCGGATCGTCCCGGACCCGTGGGCCACCCGCGGCGTCGTGGCCGTCGCGCTGTCGCCGCCGCTCGTCCTCGGCGCGACGCAGATCGGGCCGACCGGCCCGACCGCGCTGCTGCTCACCGGGGCGGTCGCCGCCGCGCTCGCGGTGCGCGACCACCCCCGCACGCTCGCCGCGCTGTCGTGTGCCGTCCTGTGCGCGCTGATCCCGTGGGTCTGGCTGCCGCTCGCCCCCGCGGCGCTCGTCGTCGCCGGCGCGCTGACGCGCTGGATGCGCCGCCGCCGGCGCGGGCTGATGGGCTACATGGCGCTCGAGGTCCTGCTGCTCTCGGCGTTCATCCTGCTGACCGTCAGCGACCGGATCTACGGCGGGCCGACCCCGTGGTCGCCACAGGTCGGCTGGTCGCTGCCGACGTTCTTCGACGGCTTCTGGGACGTGCTCCAGCGGATCTTCCTCTCCCCGGTCGGGCTGCTGATCGACCGCGACTTCGGCCTGCTGCGGTGGGCGCCGGTCCTCGTGCTGGTCGGCGTCGCCGTCTGGCGCCTGGTGCACTGGCGCCGCTCGCGGCTGTTCCGCGTCTTCGCCGACGAGATCCACGTCGAGGTCAGCGTGCTCTTCCTGCTGCTCGTCTTCGTCGCCGCGACGGTGCCCTACGCGATCCTCTCGCCGTGGCCGGCGACGAACTGGCTCGGCGGCGCCGGGGCCGCGACCGCGCTCCCGGTCGTCGCGGCGACCGTCGGCTGGGCGTGGCAGCGGGTCCCCCGCGCCGGCGCGGCGCTGGCCGCCGTCACGGTCGTGGCGACCGTCTGGCTGCTCGGGGCCGGGATCTTCGACGGCGGCGCCGCCACGGACCCGCAGCGCGGCGCGCTGCCGTGGGCGGGCGCCGAGCGCGTGCTGCCCGAGATCCGCCGCTGAGGACCTGCCCTCCGTAGGGACGGGTCAGTCCTCCGGCCGGCGCGCGTCCTCCGACGCGATCCAGCGCCGGATCAGCGCGGTCCGGGTGCGCGGACCGAGCACGGCGCCCGCGGTGCACACCACGGAGGCCATGGCCAGCCGCGGGAACGCGTCGCGCGGTCCGTCGACGAGCACCCAGGCGGCCGCGAGGCCGTAGCCCAGCGCGGCGATCGAGAGGCCCGCGAGCAGCGACACCACCGTCCCCAGGAGCATCAGCCGCAGCCCCGGGCGTGGGCGGTGCAGGTCGCGCGGCAGCGGCGTCCGCCCACGCGCGGCGAAGACCTCCGGGAGCCACCGAACACGCACGGGGGCAGCGTAGAGGACGACACGACGCGCGACGACGCGCGGGCCTAGGCTAGGTCCGTGGCGACCGATTCGACCCCCGCCCGGAGCGCCGAGATCCCCGACGAGACGCCCGCGACGACCGGCGAGCGGCCCGCGGCGGCCGTGGACGCCGTTCCCGCGACGACCGGCGCCGCGGCGGCGGACGACGGCCACGCGTCGCCCGGCCCCGCACCCGACGTCCGCCGGCCGCCCGCACCCGCCCGCGGCGGTTTCCTGCACCTCCTGCGCCACGCCCGCGAGCACCGGATGCTCGGCTGGCGCTACTGGATCCTCTTCGCCCGGGCCCTGCGGCTGAAGCTCAAGTACGGCGACCGCGTGGTGTTCGACGGCCCCGCCTTCATCTGCTCGGGCGTCCACTTCGAGATCGGCCCGAACGCCGTCGTGCGGCTCGGCCGCTGGAGCTGGATCGGCGACGACACGAAGGTCCGCTGCCACGAGGGCGAGATCGTCATCGGCTCGAAGAGCGTGATCGGCCAGGAGTGCACGCTCTCGACGTACGAGCGGATCTCGATCGGCCGGGAGTGCATCATCGCCGACCGCTCGATGTTCATCGACTTCGACCACTCCGTCGCCTGGACGGACGCCCCGATCCGCGCCCAGGGCATCTACACCCGCCCCGTGACGATCGGCCACAACGTGTGGATCGGCTACGGCGCGTCGGTGCTCCGCGGCGCCACGGTCGGCGACAACGCGGTCGTCGGGACCTACGCGGTCGTCACGAGGGACGTGCCGACCAACGCCGTCAGCGCCGGGGTCCCGGCCCGCGTCGTGCGCATGCGCGACGCGCCGGAGCGGATGGCCTGGGCCGATCCGCACGACGTCCCGCTGCCGGATGCCGACCGCCGGCGGCTCGCCCGCGAGCACGCGAAGCGCTACGGCCGGCCGGTGCCGGCGGACGCCGTCGAGCCGGCCGACTGACCGGCGGACCGCCCTCGCGGTCGGGCACCCGGGGCGACCTGACCGCGGAGCATCGGCCCGCCACTCGGCGCAGAGGTCCGGCGCGAGACCCGCGGCCCGCCGCGAGCGGGCTCTCACGAAGCCCTCACGGCCCGTGAGAGGTCCATGAGAGGACCGCTCCGAACGGACCGCGGGGTGGCAGCCTGGGTGGCGGGCGGCCCCCGCCGCCCGTCCCCCTCCAGGAGTCCCCCGGTGAGCCATCCCCCATCCCCCCGTCCGCGCCGACCGCGACGCGGCCTCCTCCGCGGTCGCCGCGGCCCGGCCGTCGCCGCCGCGCTGGCCGCCGG
>NZ_JBFAPC010000117.1:0-18110 GCF_040675535.1 Patulibacter sp. NPDC049589
GGCCGGGATCACCGCGCTGCTCGGCCGGGCGAAACTCAAGGCGGCGGCACCGCCCGTGCCGAGCGACGCGATCGCCGGCGTGGAAGCCGACGTGATGACCATCAAGAACGCCGCCCGGGAGGGACGCCACTCATGAGCACTTCGGACACGCCGGCCGATCCGGAGCGGTTGCGCACCGAGATCGAGCAGACCCGCGCGGATCTGGGCGAGACGGTCGAGGCGCTGGCCGCCAAGACCGACGTCAAGGCCCGCGCCAAGCAGGCCGCCTCCGACGCGAAGGAACGGGCCAAGGACGCGGCAGCCGACGCGAAAGATCAGGTGAAGGTGGCCGCGGTTCAGGCGAAGGACCAGGCGAAGGTGGCCGCGGTCCAGGCCAAGGAACAGGTGAAGGTCACCGCGACCGAGGTTCGTGAGGATCCGCGCCGCGCGGTCTCGCCGGCTTTGATCCTCGCCGCCGCGGTGGCCCTGGTGACCGTCATCGTGGTGGTTCGCCGCCGGCGAGCCTGACCGGCCCGGGCGCGCGGTCCGGCCCGCGATCCCGGGGCAGCAGCAGCGGGGTGGCGAGCAGGAGCACGCCGGAGATGGTGATCGCGGTGCGGGCGCTGGTCGCGGTGGCCAGGACGCCCCAGATCACCATGAGCGCGGCCTGCACGAGTTTGCTGCTGACACTCCACGCGCTGAGCACCTGGGCGGCCCGGTCCGCCGGTGTCCGCTCCAGGCGCTCGGTCGCGGAGATCGGGTTGAAGACGCCCATGCAGGTGATCAGCAGGGCCTCGACGGCGATCACGGTGAGGAGCCCGCCGACGCCGGGACGGGCGAAGGCGAGATGGGCGTGCAGCCGCTGCCCTACCGGCTGGAGTACGAGTTGGAGACGACCGCGGGCTGGGAGACCCACCGGCTGCAGGCGCGCTCGTCCGGCGCGGGCTGGTCGCGCGAGATCGACCTGCGCCACGACGGGGCCGGCCGCTGGCGGTGCAGCGCGAAGCAGACGGGGAGCGCCCCGGGGCTGCCCGAGGCCGGCGGCGACACCGACGCGCTGCGCGGCGCGATCGACTGCGACCTCGGCTGCTCGCCGCTGACGAACCTGATGCCGGTCCGGCGCCACGCCCTGCACGTCCACGAGGGCGAGCACGACCTGCTGATGGCGTGGGTCGATGCCCCGTCGCTGGCCGTCACGCCGTCCGCGCAGCGCTACACCCACGTCGGCCGCTCGGACGAGGGGGCCACGGTCCGCCACGCCGGCGAGGACGGGTTCCGGGCCGACCTGGAGCTGGACCCCGACGGCCTGGTGCGGACGTACCCGCAGCTCGCGCGCCGCGTCGCGGCCTGAGGAGGACCGCCGGCGCGCCGCGGGCGGCGCCGGGACCCTACGATGGTCCCGTGGAGGTCCTCGCCAGTCGCGTCCTGCTGCACCCCCGCGACCACGACGTGTCGCGGCGGTTCTACGAGGAGACCGTCGGCCTCGGCGTCTTCCGCGAGTTCGGCACCCCCGAGCATCCGGGCATCGTGTTCTTCATCGGCTCGGGGCTGCTCGAGCTCTCCGGCCACGGCGAGGCGGCGCCGAGCGCGGCGACCCGCCTGCTGCTGCAGGTGCGCGACCTCGACGCGGAGTTCACGCGGCTGCGGGGCGCCGGCGTGCCGGTCGTCGACGAGCCCGAGCGCAAGCCGTGGGGTCTGCTCGAGGCGACGCTGACGGACCCCGACGGGCTCCAGATCGTCCTCGTGCAGATCCCCGAGGACCACCCGCAGCGCCTGAGCACCGGGATGCCGCTCACGGGCGAGCGCGCCGCCGGGGACTGACGCCTCCGTCAGGCCGCGGGATCGTCCGCGGTCGAGACCAGGCGCGCCTGCGCGTCGCCGGCGGCGTCGCGGGCGCCGGGGGCGACGAGGCCCTCGATCACCAGGCGCCGGCCGGTCTGGATGCACGCCGCCACGCTCTCGTCGTCGAGCGCCATCCGGTCGCCCCGCAGCGTCAGGCCGACGACGCCGTTCCAGGCGCCCCAGAGGAACCGCGACAGGTCGTGGGCGTCCAGCGGGCGGGCCTCGCCGGCGTCGATCGCCGCCTGGATCTCGTCGCGGAAGCGGTCGATCAGGGCCTCGGTGCGGGCCGTGAGCCGCTCGCGCAGCTCGGCGTCGATGGCCGGCCCCGCGTCGGGGTCGGCGAACGCGAGGAAGCGGAACGCCCCGGGGTGCTCGAGGTGGAAGCGCAGGTACGAGTCCCCGGCGGCCATCACGCGCTCCAGCGGGGTCGCGCCCGCGGCGTACGCGCGCTCCATGTAGACCCCGAAGAGCTCCACCGAGCGCTCGGCGAGCGCGTGGTAGAGCCCGTCCTTGTTGCCGAAGTGCCCGTAGATCGACCCGATCGCGACGTCGGCCGCCTCGGCCACGTCCTCCATGCGGGTGCCGCGGTAGCCGTCCGCCCGGAAGGCGCGCTCGGCGGCGTCGAGGATCGCCGCCCGGGTGCGGGCGGCGCGGCGCTCGCCGCGGGCGGGGCGGGCGCTCTCGGGGTCGACGGCGGCGGGACCGTTTGCAGTTGGAGGCATCTTCACTTCTGAATCTTCTTGCAACTGTAGCGGGCCTCGGGGTAGGTTCGGCCCATGGAGACCCATGATGTCGTGATCTGCGGAGGGCGACTCGCCGGCAGCGCCGCGGCGTCCGCACTCGCCCGGGCCGGGAAGGACGTGGTCGTCCTCGAGCGCGGGAAGCTCCCGTCCGACACGCTCTCGACGCACGTCCTCTTCTCGGCCGGCATCGAGGAGGTCCGCCGGATGGGGGCGCTCGACGACCTGCTGGCGCTGGACCCCTCGCGGCTGCGCCGCCTGCAGCTGCACATGGGCGAGGACGTGATCGTCCGGGAGCGCTGGAGCACGGAGGGCGAGACGGACTACGTCCTCTGCGTCCCGCGGACGATCCAGGACGTGGTCCTCTCCGACGCCGCGCGGCGCTCGGGCGCCGACGTCCGCGAGGGCTGCGAGGTGCTCGACGTCCTGTGGGCGGGCGGCCGCGCGGCGGGCGTGCGCTACCGCGACGCGGACGGGCAGACCAGGGACCTGCGCGCCCGGCTCGTCCTCGGCGCCGACGGGCGGCGCTCGACGGTCGCCGCGCGGGTCGGCGCGTGGAAGCCGTACCGCGGCTCGCTGAACGGCCGCGGCCTCGTCTTTCGCTACCTCGACGACCCGCACGCGGGCACCGACCTGAACGAGACGCTGATGCAGTGGCGCGACGGCACGTCGTTCTGCATGGTCTTCCCCAGCGCGCCGCGGCCGCGGACGGTCGCGCTGGTGATGGGGCCGGCGGCGGACGTCCCCCGCGCTCGCAAGGACCCGGACGGGACGTGGGCCGAGTTCCTCCGCCGCCATCCGGGCTTCGCGGAGCGGATCGCGGGCGCGACGAACCTCGGCAAGCTGCGCTCGACGAACGACGTCTCCGCGTACTTCCGGCCCAGCAGCGGCCCGGGCTGGGCGCTGATCGGCGACGCCGGGCACTTCAAGGACCCGGTGATCGGCCAGGGGCAGCGGGACGCGCTGTGGATGGGTCGCACCGCCGGCGAGGCCGCCGCGGCGGCGATCGAGGACCCGGCCGCCCTCGACGCGGCGCTCCGGCGGTGGGAGCAGCGCCGCGACGACGAGTGCCTGGCCGCGTACCACCTGGCCAACGCCGAGACCCGGATCGCGCCGCAGCCCGAGGCCCTCGTCCAGATCGCCCGCCGCGCGCAGCGCCGGCACGAGCCGGACCTCAGCGACCTCTTCCAGCGCACGCGCACCCAGCAGGAGGTCCTCAGCGTGCCGCGCCTCCTCGGCGGTGCGGTCGGCGCGATGGCCCGGCGCCCGCGGCAGGCCCGCGGGATCCTCCGCGAGTCCCTCCCCGAGCTGCGGACCGACCTGGCGGTCCGGGCCGAGGCCCGCGCGCGGCGCTTCCGCTCCACCCGCGTGGTCGCCGGCTCCGAGCACCCCGGCTGGACGTGGCCGGCCGCGCCGGCGCGCAAGGCCGTCGCGTCCGCGAACGACGGGGCGGAGCCGGTCGCCGGGGCCGTCGAGTCCGCGGAGCGCGCGCCGAAGCCCGGCGCCGCGGCCGCCGCGCCTGCGAAGCGCGCGCCGAAGCCCCCCGCCACGCCCGCGAAGCGTGCCCCGAGGTCGGTCGCCGCGCCGGCCGGCCGGTCCGCATCGCCGGCCACCGAGACCCCCACCCCGTCGGTATCCACCACCGAGGTCCCCGCATGAGCCCCCGCAAGCCGATCCGCGTCGCCGCCGTCCAGCCCCAGCTCGAGCTCGGGGCCGTCGAGCGGAACCTCGTGCGCATCGAGTCCCTGATCCGCGACGCGCACCGCGAGCACGACCCGCAGGTGATCGTCGTCCCCGAGGCGATGACGTCGCCGAACGTCTTCCACGAGAAGCTCCGCGGCGTCGCGCGGCCCGTCGACGGCGCGCCGTTCCGGCTCCTGACGCGGCTGGCGCGCGAGCTCGACGTCGTCGTCGCGGGCGGGTTCCTCGCGCAGCGCGGCGCCGACGTCTACGGGACCTACGTGCTCGCCGAGCCCGACGGCCGGGCGCACCTGCACGACAAGGACATCCCGACCGCATGGGAGAACCACTACTACCGCGGCGGTGACGACGACGGCCGCGCGCACTGCACCGCGCTGGGCGTCGACGTCGGCCTCTGTTCGGGCTGGGAGTGGATGCGCTTCCGCACCGCGCGCCGGCTGCAGGGCGTCGACCTCGTGCTCGGCGGCATGTGCTGGCCGTCGTTCCCCGACAACTGGGGCGGCCCGCTGCGGCCCTGGACCCGGCGCGAGCACCTCGTCTGGCGGCAGGGGTCCCGCGAGCTGCCGCGGCAGATGGCGCGGCTGGTCGGTGCGCCGGTCGTCCACGCGGCGCACGTCGGGCCGGTCGGGTCGCGTACGCCGATGGCCTCGGCCGTCCCGTGGCGGACGCAGATGCTCGGCGAGACCCAGATCTGCGACGCCGACGGCACGATCCTGGCGCGGCTGACGCTCGAGGACGGCGAGGGCCACATCGGCGCGACCGTGACCCCGGGCTCGGTGGCGCCGCACGACCCGCTCGAGAAGCGCTTCTGGATCCCGCTGGTCACGCCCGCGACGCACGCCGCGTGGCACGTGATGAACGCGTACGGCCGGCTGGACTATCGGCGCCGCCGCGCCCGCGGCCGCCACGAGTGGCAGGCCGTCCCCGCCGGCGACCTGCCCGACGAGCTCGGCCCGACCACGGACGACCAGGAGCAGCACTTCGCGACGACGGCCTGAGGCCGAGGGCCCGTCCCCCCGCGGAGCGAACGTGCGTTCGTCATGATCCGCGGTGATGGCTCCCCGCCCCCGCGACCCGTGGTGGCCGACCCTCGAGGCCGGCCGCGAGGACGACCGCCTCGTGCGCGAGGCCTACGAGGCCGCCCGGCCGGCGCGCACCGCGCCGGTCCCGGGCGACCTGCACCCGCGGTTGCTCGACGCGCTCGCGCACCGCGGGATCTCGGAGCTCTACGCGCACCAGGCGCAGGCCGTGGCGCTGCCGCGGACCCAGCCGTTCGTGGTCACGACGGGCACGGCGTCGGGCAAGTCACTGGCGTTCCAGCTGCCCGCGATCGACGCCCTGCTGCGCGAGCCCCGCGCCCGGGCGCTGTTCCTCTATCCGACCAAGGCGCTCGCGCAGGACCAGGCGCGGTCGCTGCAGTCGTTCGGGCTCTCCCGCGAGCTGCGCGTCGCGATCTACGACGGCGACACCCCGCGCGAGGCCCGCAAGGACGTCCGCACCCGCGCCAACGTCGTCCTCACCAACCCCGACATGCTCCACGTCGGGATCCTGCCGCGGCCCGACCTGTGGGGCGAGTTCCTCGCGCGGCTGCGGGTCGTCGTGATCGACGAGGCCCACGTCTACCGCGGCGTCTTCGGGTCCCACGTCTCGAACGTCCTGCGGCGGCTGCGGCGCCTGACGGAGCGCCACGAGGACGCGCGGCTGCGGCCGACCGGTCCGGGAGCGGCGCGGGCGGCGGCCGCGCGGGCGGGGAGGTCGGGTGCGGCGCGGGCACGCGGAGCGCAGGGCGGGGCGGCCGACCACGACGAGGGGGCAGGCCTCGACCCCGTCGCCCTGCGGGCCCTGGCCGCCCGTGACCCCGAGGCTGCACGCAGACTCGCCGCGGAGGCGCAGGGCGATCCCGCGACGGAGGACGACGCGGCCACACCCCGCATCGTCGGCCCGCGGTTCCTCCTCGCCTCCGCCACCATCGCCAACCCGGTCGAGCACGTCGAGGCGCTCACGGGCCTGGAGGACGTCGCCCTGATCGACGAGGACGGGGCGCCGAGCGCGGCCCGCCAGATCGCGATGTGGAACCCGCCGCTCTTCGACGAGGACGACGACCAGCACGCCGTCGCGGCCCGGGTGCGGCGGGACAACGCGGGGCTGCCCGACCTGCGTCACGACGGACCCGTGGCGACCGTCCATCCGGGAGGGGACGGGGCGGAGTCGGAGGTCGAGTCCGACGTGGACGCCGGTGCCTACTCGCAGGCCCTCTGGGACAGCGTCGGCGGCGACGCCACCCCGGACGAGTCCGCCGGGCCGGACCTCGAGTCCCCCGGCTCCAACCCGGACGTCGAGCTCCTCGACGCGTCCGAGCTGATCGCCGGCCGGGTCCGCCGCTCGGCGCTGACCGAGGCCGGCGAGATGCTGGCCGACCTGGCCGAGGCGGGCACCCGCACGATCTGCTTCATCCGCTCGCGCAAGGGCGTCGAGGTGGTGGCGGAGATCGCGAAGGACCAGCTCGAGGAGCGCGGCCGCCTGGACCTGGCGCGCGCCGTGGTCCCCTACCGCGCCGGGTACACGACCGGTCAGCGCCACGAGCTCGAGCGGCAGCTCGTCGACGGCGAGGTGCGCGTCGTCGTCACGACGACCGCGCTGGAGCTCGGCATCGACATCGGCGCGCTGGACGCCTGCGTCGTCGTGACCTTCCCCGGCACGGTCGCGTCGTTGCGCCAGATGTGGGGTCGCGCCGGCCGGCGGGGGCGCGGGCTGGCGGTCTACGTCGCGGGCGAGGACGCGCTGGACCAGTACTTCTGCCGCCACCCCGACGAGTTCCTGGACCGTCCGGTCGAGGCCGCGATCCTGCAGCACGAGAACGAGTCGATCCACCTGCCGCACCTGCTCTGCGCGGCGTACGAGGCGCCGCTGGACGACCGGGACGCGCCGTCGCTCGGGCCGCGCTGGCGGGCGCACGCCGAGGAGCTCGTCCGCCGCGGCGACCTGCGCGAGCGCGGCGGCGTCTTCCGGCCGGTCGACGGCCACGGCTTCCCCGCCGGCGACGTCGGGCTGCGCTCGGCCACGACCCACCGCGTCGTGATCGTCGACGGCACGACCGGCGAGGAGATCGGCCACGTCGAGCAGGACAAGGCGCCGGCGACCGTGCACGAGGGCGCGATCTACCTGCACCAGGGCCGCCAGTACGAGGTCCAGGGCCTCGACCTCGAGTCCGGCTACGCCGTCGTCGAGCCGTTCGCCGGCAACTGGTGGACGGAGCCCAAGCGCGAGGTCGAGGTGCTCTTCGACCGGCTCCTGGACCGCCGCGAGGTCCTGACCCTCGGCGGCCCGATGCGGCTCTCCTACGGGAAGGTGACGGTCACCGACACCGTCCTGGCCTACCAGCGCCGGCGCCGGAAGACCGGCGAGGTCGTCGACCTGCGCACGGTCGACCTGCCGTCGGTCTCCTACACGACCGAGGCCGTCTGGTACGAGCCCGGGCACCTGATCCACGGGGGCGTCGAGGTTGCGGCGGCGGCGCGGGACCTCTTCGGGGCGGACGGCCTGGCGGCGGAGGCGGCGGCGCGCGGGGGTCTGGCGGGCGGGCCGTCGTCCGCGGGCGCAGGCGGCGCGCCCGGCATCCGCCCGTCCGTCCCCGGCGGCGTCGCGGGCGACGCGCCGATCGGCCTCGAGCCGTTCCCGACCGAGCACGTCCTCGGCGCCCTCCACGCCGCCGAGCACGCGCAGATCGCGGTGCTCCCGCTCCTGGCGATGTGCGACCGCTGGGACGTCGGCGGCCTGTCGACGAACCTCCACCCGCAGACGAACGGGCCGGCGATCATCGTCTACGAGGGCCACGTCGGCGGGGTCGGGATCGCCCGCCAGGCGTACCGCGAGTTCGAGGCCTGGGCCGCCGACGCCGAGCGCCTCCTCGCCGAGTGCCCCTGCGACTCCGGCTGCCCCTCGTGCGTGCAGTCGCCGAAGTGCGGCAACCTCAACGAGCCGCTGCACAAGGCCGCGGCGCTCGAGCTGCTCGGGCGGCTGCGGCCGCGGGACTGACGCGCGTCCCGCACCGGTCCTCCGGTCGGGACCCCGGCCCTGCGGCGCGGCGATCGGCCCGCGAGGGCGGCGCCGTGGCCGGGCCCGTCCTCCCGGTCGTAGGCCGGCCGGTCGTAGCCCGCTCGGTCGACCATCGAGCGTGCGTTCGTCCTTCTCCAAGAAGGAGGAGTGCACTCTCGGGGTCGGCCCCCCGGCCCCTCGGCTCCCGGGCCCCGGTGCGGTCGTCGGCGGCACCGAACCGGCCGCGCGCCGCCGACCCCGGGCGCCGGACCTCCTCAGCCCGCCGCCCGCGCCCGCTTCACCAGCTCGACCGAGGCCGCCCGCAGGCCGCCCGCCTCGTCGATCGGGGCCGCCCAGCCCACGCGCGGCCAGGCCGTGCCGCGCGGGGTCTCGACGGCCAGGTCCATCCCGTGGCGGTCGGCGCGGACGGCGCTCGCCCCCGTCGCGTCGGGGAAGCCCGCCAGCGCCCGGGCGATCTCGAGCAGCGAGTCCGCGTGGTCGGCGTTCAGGTGCGCCACCGCGCCGGCGGCGTGGGGCGCGACCGGGTCGGGGCGGGCGGCGGCGTAGTCCTCGGCCGTGGCCGAGTCCATGCGCCCGTAGCCGCCGACCCAGCGCACGCGCTCGACGTGCAGGACGAAGAAGAGGAAGTCGTCGAAGTCCGCGTAGAGCTCGGCCGACGGCATCGCCCGCAGGTGCGCGGCGCGGGCGGCGGCCAGGTCGTCGCCCGTGGGGATCGTGACGCGGCCGGCGAGCGTCACGCGGCCGCGGTCCAGCGGGTTCTCGTCGTTCGGCGGCTCGGCGACGACGAGGCTGGCGCGCGGGTCGCCCTCGAGATTGCGCGTGTGCTCGGCCATGCGCGACACGAGGAAGACGGGCGACCCGTCGTCCAGCGCGCCGTAGGTGACGACCGAGCCCCACGGGTCCCCCGTCGCGGTCAGCGACGCCAGGACGCCCTGCGGGGTGCCGGCCACCAGCGTCCGCGCCTCCTCGGCGGGGGACGAGCGCGCCGCCGGGGCGAGCACCGGCGCGATCGGGTCGGGCACGATCGGCGACCCCGCGGGCGGTGCGCCGTGCTCGGTCGGGGTGCTGGTGTCGTTCGCGCTCACGGGGACATCATCGCGCGCGGCGGGCCGCCGCTCGCGAGCACCGCGCGCGGCGGACGGTGAACGTCCCGCCCCGGCCGGGCGTCGGTGGTGCTCCGGACCGGTCGACCGTCCAAAGTGCGTTCGTCCTCGCCAGGCGAGGAGAAGTGCACGGTCGAGATGCGGCCTCGGCCCCTGGCGGCGCCCGAACCCCGCGCCCGCTTCGGCCTCGTACCGACCCCGCGGGTTGCAGGTTCGGCACAGTCGTCGGGGGACGGACCGAACGCCCTCGGGCCCCGGAACCCCGCTCCCCCGCTGGCCGCGAGCCGCACGGGATATAGTCCGGAACATGGGTCAGGTATTCAGCTTTCCCAACCCGATCAACGAGAAGGCCGCGCGCACCGTCGCCTTCGTCGTGATGATCGCCGCGATCGTCGCCCTGGCCACCGGGTGGCAGTGGCTGCTGATCCCGATCGCCTACGGATTCATCGCTCGCGCGGCCGCCGGCCCGACGTTCAGCCCCCTCGGTCGCCTGGCGATGGACGTCATCGGCCCGCGCCTGGGCGAGAAGCGCCCGACGCCCGGGCCGCCCAAGCGCTTCGCCCAGGCGATCGGCGCCGTCGTCACCACGGCCGCCGCGATCGGCGGCCTCGCGCTCGGCTGGACCGCGTTCGCGAACGTCCTCCTGGGCCTGATGGTCGTCTTCGCCGGGCTCGAGTCGCTGGCCGGGATCTGCGTCGGCTGCAAGATGTTCGCCATCCTCATGCGCCTGGGCGTCATCCCGCCCGAGACGTGCGAGGCCTGCAACAACATCTGGGCGCGAACGGGCACGACGCCGCCCAACGCCGCCGCCTGAGCCGCGCGCCCGCGTCTGCCGCTGAGCTGCGCCCGCGCCTGAGTCGCCCACCCCGACTGATCCGGCCGGTCCGGCGGCGGAGCGGGTAGGGCCTGCCCCTCCCGGGCACCGGATGCCGGACCGCATCGACACGCCCCCGCGCGTGTCTCTACGAACACCGGCGCGGTCCCCATGCGCGCCGGTGGTCCCCCGAACCAGGAGTCCCCCATGCGGTCCCCCTTCGCGTCGCCCGGCGTCCCGGCCGTGCTCGCCTCCCTGCTCGTCGTCGCCGTGGCCGCCCCGGCCGCGCACGCCGAGCGTGCCGTCCCCGCCGGAGCCGGCATCGCCGGTGCGGTCGACGCGGTGAGCCCCGACGGCACCCTCGTGACCACCGAGTCCGCGGCCGACCGGTCCACGCTCGGCGTCGCCACCCTGGGCGGCAGCGGGGCGTTCACCGGGATCAGGAGCTTCGGGCAGGACGGCAGCGGCATCGCCCTGACCGCGACGGCCGCCGACGGCTCCGCCGTCTTCCTCACCCCGGACGGCGACAACTCCGCCCTCGCGATCAGCACGCGGCCCGCCGGCGGATCGTTCGGGGCGTTCGCCCCGTTCGGGACCGGCAACAGCGCCTCCAGCATCGCGACGGCCGGCGGGGTCGTCCTCGCCGGCTCGGACGTCCAGGTCACCCTGCCGGGCGGCGGATACGCGACGCAGCCGATCGTCCTGCGCCGGGCCGCGGACGGCACCCTGGCACCGCCGATCGTGCTCCCCGGCGGGCCGAACGTGCAGAACACGGACCCCAACGTGCAGGTCGGGGTCGACGCCTCCGGGCGCGGCGTCGTCGCGTGGACGCGCCGGACCGACGACACCAGCCGCGTGGTCGTCGCGACGGTCGCGGCCGACGGCACCGTCGGTGCCCCGACCGAGCTGCCCGGCGCGTCCAAGGCCGCCAACGTCACGGGCCTCCAGGCCGTGGTCCGCGTCGCGGCCGACGGCCGCGGGGCGGTCGCCTGGAAGACGGGCGACACCGTCTCGGTCGTGCCGGTCACGACGTCCGGCGCCCCCGACCTGGCGCGGGCCGCGAGCGTGAAGCTCCACGCCGCCGTGATCCAGCTCCAGGCCGACGGCGCGGCGCTGGCGTCCGTGACCCGCGCCAAGGGCGGGCGCAGCCTCTACGTCACGAGCCGCGCGGCGGGCAAGCCGTTCACCGCGGTGCAGCGGGTCCGGGGCGTGCGGGGCAACTTCGAGTCCTCCGCGCTGTCGGGCGGGACGTGGGTCACGACCCAGCGCGGTGGTGGGGACGGCTATCCCTCGGCGTCGACGGCGTCGGTCGTCCACGGCCGCGCCGGTGGCCCGCCGTCGAAGGTCGTCGCGGTGCCGGTCGGCGCGGCGACGACCGTCGACCTGCAGGCCGCGGCTCCCGGCGGGAGCCCGCTGGTCCTCGCCTCCGCGTCGCGCTCGGTCTTCGCCCGCCGCGACGACGACGGGTCGCGGAGCAGCACCACGCAGGCGTTCCGTCCCGTCACCGGCGGCAAGATCGCGGCCCGCACCTCGATCCGGATGGCGAAGCGCCAGCGGCTCGGCGGGGCGGGCGCGGTCCGGATGACGATCCGCTGCTCGTCCGCGTGCTCCTACCGCGTGCGGTCGAGCCTGCTGAAGGACGGCAAGGGGGCCGGCGAGTTCGACAGCTCGCGCACCATGAAGCGCGGGACGCGCAGCGTCTCCATCCCCTACGGCGGGACGGCGACGAGCCAGACCTCGCCGCTGCGCCCCCTGCGCCGGGCGCAGCGCGTGCGCTTCGCGATCGCCGTCGACGACGCCCGCGGCGGCGAGACCGTCGTCCACCGGGTCGTGGACGTCCGGCCCTGAGGGCCCGGTCGGGCGGGTGGGGTGGGGCGGGAGCGTCGCGCCCCACCCGCGGGCGGTCGATCGTCCCGCCGCCCCGTCCGTCACCCGGCCCGGCCGCGGCCTGCGCCGCCCGGCTCGGCGGGAGCCGCTAGAGCCAGCCCCGCTCCCACGGCCCCGTGATGGCGAACGTCTCGCCCGGGATCTGGATGTGCACGAAGAGCCACCGCCCGTCGGGGGAGTAGCTCGCCCCCGACCACTCGGAGCGGCCGAAGGCGCCCTTCTTCCCGTCCTCCCAGCGGTGCAGGTTCAGCGGGGTGTCGTTGCGGGCGAACGTCTCGATCCGACCCGCCGGCGTGAGGACGCGGAGGACGTTCGTGCCGCCGTTGCGGTCCTCGCCGTCGCCGTCCTCGCAGACCACGACGCCGCCGCGCGGACTGACGACGAGCGAGTCGGGCTGGTCGAGGACGTGGGTGCTGTGGGACTCGAACAGCAGCGTCAGGAGCCCGCCCTTGGTGCCCTTCGGCGTGAAGCGCCAGATCTGGCCCTTGCCGTCGTCGCCGGCCTCGCTGGCGACGAAGTAGACGCTGCCGTCGGCCCAGTGCGCGCCCTCGAGGCCCTCGAAGCGCGCGGCGCCGAGCTCCCGGCCCTGCTCGTACACCGCCTCCGGGTGCTTCTCGGCGTCGGACGGGTCCGGGTCGTGGATCGGCACCCAGCTGCAGTGCAGGACCTTCCCGACCTTCTGCCCGTGGGTCGTGTCGTACCGCGGCCGGCCGCGGACCGCGAGCATCTCCAGTCGCCCGCCGCGGTGCAGCTTGCCGGGCGTGTCGGGCAGGTAGCGGTAGAACCCGTCGCCCGGGTCGCCGTTGTCCTCGGTCATGTAGACGACGCCCGACTTCGGGTCGACGACGGCGGCCTCGTGCTCGAAGCGGCCCATGGCCTTGATCGGCACCGGCTCGACCGGCGCGGTGGCCTTCAGCGGCACCTCGAAGACGTAGCCGTGCCGCTTCTCGAATCCGTCGCCCGGACCGACGGTCGACTCCTCGCAGCTCAGCCACGTGCCCCACGGGGTCTGGCCGCCGTTGCAGTTGTTGTCCGTCCCGTTGAGGACGAGCGACGACCCGAGCACCTGGCCCGACGTCGTGTCGAAGAGCGTCGTCGTGACGCCGCCCCGCGCGACGCGGTCGTAGGCGAGCTTCCGCCCGATCGCGCGGCCGGTCCCGTCTCCCTCGTGGTTGCGCAGCAGCGCGACGCGGCCGCCGCCCATGTCCGCGGCCGTGGTCCCGTCGTGGAACATCGGGGTCCTCAGGCCGTCGCTCATCGGCGTGCCGGCCGCGCCGAACCGCACCACCCGGAAGCCCTCCGGGAGCGAGAAGCCCATCGCGGGGTTGCGCACCAACGGGCCGTAGCCGGGCTTGTCCGCGGTGGCGCGGGCGACCGCCCGGGCGTTGGCCGCGAGCGCGTCGGTGGCGCCCGTCGCGGCCATCACCTGGGTCGCGATCGACGCGCCGGCGAGGAGCTTCGCGCCGCCGCGGACGACGTCGCGGCGGGTGGTGCGGGGTGAACGATCCTCGGGGTCCGGGGACGGCGTGCGGACGTTGGCCATGGGGCGGGAGCTTCCTTCGGAGGGCCGGCCGAGGAAGGCCGGAACGACGCAGGCAGCATGCATCCGTCCGGCGCCGGCGGGGTGATGGGACGGTGAACGCCCCGGGTGATCCGGCACGGTCGGCGGACGCACGTACGGGTGGACCCCCGCCGGCCGGCGCGTGCCGTCCCGCGCGACTAGGGTGCGCCCGTGCTGATCGCCGGAGTGGTCCTTCTCGTCGTCGCCGTGATCGCGGTGTTCGTCGCCCGCAGCGAGCGGGGGAAGGCCCGCAAGGCCACCGCCACGGAGACGCTGAGCTGCGGCGACGTCGCGACGCTCTCCAGCGGCGTGGCCGCGGAGGTCGGCGCCGGCAGCTTCTCGCAGCGCTGCGAGGCCGTCGGCACGGCGGCGCCCGGCCCGGACGGGCTGGTCGACGCGCCGGAGTCCCAGGTCGACGCCGTCTGGGTCCGCACCAAGGTCATCCACAAGTACTGGGTGATGGAGGAGACGCGGCAGGACGGCAAGACGACGCGCACGCGCCGCGAGCGCGAGGAGACCGTCTCCGAGAACGAGTCGACCACGGCGTTCCAGCTCACCGACGCCACCGGCTCCGTCGTGATCCGCCCCGACGGCGCCGACGTCGACCGGCCCGAGAAGGTCGTCGACCGCTTCGAGGCCCGCTCCGCGATGAACCAGGCCGGCGAGGGCTTCCTCTCGTCGCTGCTGCGCGTCGGCAACGACACCGGCACGCTGGGCTTCCAGCACCAGGAGTGGGTCATCCGCCCGGGCGAGGAGCTCTACGTCCAGGGCGAGGTCTCCGACCGCACCGGCCCGCTCGTCTTCGCGAAGCCGGAGGACAAGGGCGACTACCTGATCTCCACCCGCTCCGAGGACGAGATCGTCGCCGGCGCCGAGCGCAACGGCAAGATCGCGGTGGCCGTCGCGGGCGTCGCCGGCGTGGTCGGCATCGTCCTCCTGATCGCCGGCGCCGTCACGGCGTAGGGCGGGTCGCGCCGGCCGTCGGTCCCGGTCCGCCGCCCCGGTCGCGTGTGTCCCCCGCCCCGGGCCCCCGGGGCCCGGGGCACCCACCGGAGTGGGCCCTGAGGTCGATCGACCGGTTCTCCCGGGGGCCGGCCGGGCCCCGCCGCACGGTGCGGTCCCCGGCCGCCGACGACCGGGGGAGCGCGCCGCCGTCAGCGCCCGCCGGCCATCGGCAACGGCGACCCGGAGACCGGGGCCTCGTTGCCGACGATGCCGGGGACGCCGACCTTGCACATGTCCGCGCACGACTTCTCGAGCGTGCAGCAGAGGCTGCAGATCGGGCCGGCGTGGAACGGGCAGCTCGCGGTGTCGGGCAGCTCGTAGGCCTCGGAGCAGACCGAGCAGACGACCGTCTCGGCGGAGCGGGCGGCCGGGTCGATGTCCGGCGTGCGGGCGATGTACCACTTGCCCTTCGTCACGACGGACAGGACCGGCGAGAGGACCATGGCGATCACGATCGCCAGGAACGGGGACCAGGCGTCCAGGGTCGGGCCGAAGGCGCCGAAGTAGGCGACGATCGAGATGACCGAGGCCACCGTCATCGCGCCGAAGCCGACCGGGTTGAACTTGTAGAGGTGGGCCCGCTTGAACTCGATGAACGAGGGGCTCGTCTTCAGGATCGGCTTGTTGATGACGAGGTCGGCCACGACGGCGCCGATCCAGGCGATGGCGATGTTCGAGTAGAACGCCAGCAGGTCGTTCAGGAAGCTGAACATGTTCGCCTCCATCAGCACCAGGGCGATGCCGACGTTGAAGAACACGAACCAGATGCGGCCGGGGTACCACTTGAACGCGGACGAGAAGAAGTTCGTCCAGCGGAGCGAGCCGGAGTAGGCGTTCGTGACGTTGATCTTCACCTGCGACAGCACCACGAAGAAGACGGCGATGCCGAGCGCCAGGCCGTAGGGCAGGAACTCGTTGAAGCCGGCCAGGAACTGCTCGACCGGCTGGCCGGCGAGGTCGACGCCCTTGCCGAGCTCCTTGATGATGTAGAAGGCGAGGAAGGCACCGCCGAGCTGCTTGATCGCGCCGAGGACGACCCAGCCCGGGCCGGCGGCGACGACGGCGGCCCACCACTTGCGGTTGTTCTCCTTCGTCTTCGTCGGCATGAACCGCAGGTAGTCGACCTGCTCGCCGATCTGGGCGATCAGGGAGAGCGCGATGCCGGCGCCGGCGCCGACGGAGACGAAGTTCAGGGCCGTCGACGTGCCGCCGTCGCCGGCGAAGGACGTCCAGGCGTTGTACGCGCCCGGGTCCTGGATCGCGATGACGATGAACGGCAGGAACATGCCGATCAGCCACAGGGGCTGCGTCCACATCTGCAGCTTCGACAGGAGCGTCATCCCGAAGACGACGAGCGGCGGGATCATCAGTGCCGAGACCCCGTAGCCGAGCCAGAGCGGGATCCCGAGCCCCGCCTGGAGGCCCTGGGCCATGATCGAGCCCTCGAGCGCGAAGAAGATGAAGGTGAAGCTCGCGTAGATCAGCGACGTGATCGTCGCCCCGTAGTAGCCGAAGCCGGCCCCGCGGGTGATCAGGTCCATGTCGATCGAGTACTTCGCCGAGTAGTAGGCGATCGGGAACGACGTGAGGAAGATGACCGTCGCGGCCAGGAGGATCGCGACGAGGGCGTTGTTGAAGCCGAACGTGATCGCCAGCGAGGCGCCGATCGCGAAGTCGGCGAGGTAGGCGATGCCGCCCAGCGAGGTGTTGGCGACCTGGAACTCGGTCCACTTGCGGTAGGTCGTCGGGGCGTAGCGGAGGGAGTAGTCCTCCAGCATCTCGCTCGTGGCCTTGGCGGCGGCCTCGTCGCGCTCGGGGTCCGGGGTTGGTGCGGCCAGATCCGGGGGATCGGCCTGCAGGGGCACGGTGCGGGGTTCCATGAGGGGTCCTGTGGTCGTGAGGGGCCGACCCGCGGGGCGGCGGGACGGGGGCGGTGGGCGTGGTCCGCTCCGTCGGTCCCGCCCGTCGGCCGGGACCGACAGGCGGGGTTTCGGCGGTGCGGTGGACGGGACGGACGGTGCGGGCGGGCGGGGTGAGACCGCATCCCCCCGCCCCGCGATCACCCTGGGTGGTTCGGGTGCCCGACCTTGTGGTGGCCCCGATCCTGCGGGACGATGGACGCAGTGACCACGGCCTCCCAGACCGGCAGTGGCCCGCCCTCGCCGGTCCTGCGCGGTGCGGTCTTCCCCCAGACGAAGTTCCACCGCCCCGAGGTCCGCTCGGAGCACGTCGAGCGCGGCGCGCTGCTCGACGCGATCGACCGCTCAGGCGCCCGCGTCGTCCTGGTCGACGCGCCCGCCGGCTTCGGCAAGAGCACGCTGCTGGCCCAGTGGGCCGACCGCGCCGTGGCGGGCGCCGACGGCGACCGCTCGGGCCCGCACCGCGTCGCCTGGGTCTCGCTGGATCCCGACGACGCCGGCGTGCGGCTGTGGTCGGCGGTGCTCGCCGCGCTGCACCCGCTGGTCGGCGAGGCGCTGGACCCGGCGCTCGAGGCCGCGGAGTCCGCCGACGCCGACCTGCGCGACGACGTCCTCGTGACGGTCCTGGACGCGCTGGAGAACGCCGAGCCGCTCGCGCTGGTCCTCGACGACCTCCACCTGGTGCTCGACGACGAGCGCGCCCGCGACAGCCTCGACTGGGTCCTCGGCCGGCTGCCGCGCGCCCACGCGGTCCTGATCGCCAGCCGCCGCGACCCGGGCCTGGAGTCGCTGCGCCGCATGCGGATCCACGGCGAGCTCCTGGACGTGCGTACCGAGGACCTGCGCTTCGGCGCCGACGAGGCCGCGCGCTTCCTCCGCGACGGCCTCGGCCTCGAGCTCGGCGCGGACGAGGTCGCCGCGCTCGACGGCCGCATCGAGGGCTGGCCGGCCGCGCTGTACCTCGCCGCGCTGCGGCTGCGCATGGGCGACTCGGTCGAGCGGGTCATGGAGCGCCTGCACGAGCGCGACGAGGAGCTCTTCGGCGACCTGGCCGACGAGGTCCTGCGCGCCTGGCCGCCCGCGGAGCGCCGCTTCGTGCGCGAGACCGCGGTGCTCAACCGCTTCACCGTCGACCTCTGCGTCCGCCTGCTCGGCGACGACGAGGAGACCCGCGGCGCCTTCCGCACCCTCACGCGCACGTCGCTGCTGCTGACCCCGCTGGACGGCACGCGCACGTGGTTCCGCAGCCACCACCTGATGCGCGACGTCCTGCGCAGCCGCCTGCTGACCGAGGACCCCGCGCGCGCCCGCGAGCTGCACGTCCTGGCCGGCGAGTGGTTCGAGACCGAGGGCGGCGAGAGCGAGCTCTACGAGGCGATGCACCACTACCTCGAGGCGCGCGAGTGGGACCGACCGCGCGGCCGGTCTGACCGCCCACGCCGGCGTCGATCTCGTCGAAGACCTGGGTGGCGTCCGTGCCCGCCCCGGCGACCGCCAGCAGCG
>NZ_JBFAPC010000118.1:0-18066 GCF_040675535.1 Patulibacter sp. NPDC049589
CCCGCGGCCGGGCGGCGGACCGGTCGGCGCCGTGCGCGGCGCGCGCGCCGTGGACGGCGCGTTCTCGATGAACGATTGCAGGGCCGCGGGGTCGAGGCGCAGCCGGCCGGCGGCCTCGTTCATGAGCTCCATCCGCAGGACGCCCGGGGCCTGCTGCGCGAAGACCGGCCGGAGGTCCTCGATGGCGCGGTCCTTGCCCTCGGCGGTCGAGAGGTCGGCCTGGGCCAGCACGTGGCCGACGTGGAAGCGGCCCAGCGCCATCGGCTCCTCGAACGCGCGCTTGATCGCCTCGGTCCCGCGCTTGACGAGGAGGTCGGCCGGATCCATGCCGTCGGGCATCAGGACGACGCGCATCTTCAGGCCGGAGCCGGCGGCGAGCTGCGCGGCGCGGAGCATCGCCTCGCGGCCGGCGCGGTCGGCGTCCAGCGCCAGGATGACCGACGGGGCGAGCTTGGTCAGCGCCTGGACCTGCTCCGGGGTCAGCGCCGTGCCCATCAGGCCGACGGCGTTGGTGAGGCCCGCCTGGTGCAGCGCGATGACGTCGGTGTAGCCCTCGCAGAGGATGACCTCGCCGGTGCGCGCCGCCTGCTTGCGCGCGTGGTGCGCGGCGAACAGGTGCCGGCCCTTGCGGTAGACGACACCGTCGGAGCTGTTGATGTACTTCGGCTTCTGGTCGGGGCCGAGCGCCCGGCCGCCGAACCCGAGGATCCGGCCGCGGCGGTCCGCGAGCGGGAACATGATCCTCCGCCGGAAGCGGTCGAACATCCGGTCGGGGTTGTCGTGCTTGCGCTGCACCACGCCCGCGGCGACCATCTCGTCGACGCTGTAGCCGGCGTGGCGGGAGCCGATCAGGACCTTGTCCCACTGGCTCGGCGCGTAGCCGACGCGGAACTCCTTCAGGAGCGCCGGGTCGAGCCCGCGGCGCTGGAGCTCCGCCCGGGCGCCCGCGCCCTCGGCCGAGTCCCACAGCTGGCGCTCGTAGAAGCGGTTCGTGCGGTCCAGGAGCTCCAGCAGGCGCCGCTCGCGGGCGCGGCGTGCGGCGGTCTCCGGATCCTCCTCCTCGGTCTTCAGCTGGATCCCGGCGCGGTCGGCGAGCAGCTCGACCGCACCGTTGAAGTCGACTCCCTCGATGAGCTCGACGTACTTGAAGAGGTCGCCGCCCTCGCCGCAGCCGAAGCAGTGGAAGAGCTTCTCGTCGACGTTGACGGAGAACGACGGCGTGCGCTCGTCGTGGAACGGGCAGAGCCCGGTCATCCGGCCCGTGCCGGCGCGGCGCAGCTCCACGCGCTGCTCGATCAGGGTCGCGAAGTCGGTGGCGTCGCGGATCCGGTCGAGGTCCTCTCGGGCGTAGCGGGGGATGGCGGCGTCCCCTCAGCCGGCGTGGACGCGCGGTATGACGAGGTCGGCGTAGGCGCGCAGGGCGTAGCGGTCGGTCATCCCGGCGACCCAGTCGGTCGCGCGCTGCAGGGCGTCCGCCTCGGGGTCCGCGTCCCGCTGCACGTGGTACTGGTCCCACCCGCCGTCGTCGATCCCGAGCGGCAGGCGGGCGGCCTCGGGCGCACCGTCGGCGGCGCGGGCCTGCGTCTCGAGGTGGTGGTCGAACAGCCGGCGGACGAGGTCGTGCGCGCGGCGGTGCTGGTCCTGGGCGGCCGGGGCGAGGTAGACGTGCTCGAACATCCAGGTCCGCAGCGCGTCCATCGCCTCGCCGGCGGCGGCGCCCTGGGCGATGTCGCCGCCGTCGCGCGAGGTCGCGACGAGGTCCTGGACGAGCCGGTCGATGCGCCGGGACGGCGTCGGGCCGAGCTCGCCGATCGGGCCGGCGGGCAGGTCGCGCTCACGCAGGACCCCGGCGCGGATCGCGTCGTCGATGTCGTGGTTGAGGTAGGCGATGCGGTCGACGATCCGGACGATCCGGCCCTCGAGCGTGCGCGGCATCGGGGCGCGGCCGGAGTGGCAGGCGATGCCGTCGACGACGTCGGCGCAGAGGTTCAGGGCGCGGCCGCCGACCTCGCGGACGGTGCTCGGGGCGTCCTCGAGCGTGGTGACGATCCGGACGGAGTGCTCCCAGTGGCGGAAGTGCCGGCCGTGGGGCTCCAGGCACGCGTCCAGCGCCTCCTCGCCGATGTGGCCGAACGGCGCGTGGCCGAGGTCGTGGCCCAGGCCGATCGCCTCGACGAGGTCCTCGTTGAGCTCGAGCGCCCGGGCGACGGTGCGGGCGATGCCGGTGACCTCGAGCGTGTGCGTGAGGCGGGTCCGGTAGTGGTCGCCCTCGGGCGCCAGGAACACCTGGGTCTTGTGCTTCAGGCGCCGGAAGGCCTTGGAGTGCACGACGCGGTCGCGGTCGCGCTGCAGCGGGGTCCGGAGGGGGTCGTCGGCCTCCTCGGCGGCGCGGCCCGTCGGCCAGGTGCGGGCCGCGGTGGGCGCGAGGAACGTCGCCTCGAAGGCCCGGCGGCGGGCGTGCGGGTCGCCGAGGCTCGGGGTGGGGACGACGGCGGACATCACGCCCATCTTCGCAGCCGGTGACGACGAGCCCCGGCGCGGCGCGGAGTCGTCGCGATCCCGCCGGTGTTCAGTCGTCGCGGCCGCGCAGGTCCACGCCGAGGTGGTGGGCGGCGATGCCCTCGAAGGCCCGGGCGACCTGACGGCCGGCCCGCTCCTCCAGCGGCGGGGCCTCGGACAGCGGCGCGCCGAGCGCCTCGACCATGAACGACAGCGCCGCGGCGTCCATCCCGGCGGCCCCGGCCTGGCAGCTCGCGCACACGACGCCCCCCGCGGACGCGTCGAACGCGACGAGGTGGTCGGTCCGGCCGCAGCGCACGCACGCGCCGAGCGCCGGCGGCACCCCGAGCGCGTAGAGGAGCTTCAGCCGGAACGCCTGCTGGAGCCCCTCGTGCGCGGCGTCGGGCCGGGCGTCCAGCAGCGCCAGCAGCGTGCGCGTCAGCCCGTGGACGCGCTCGGCCGGCTCGTCGGGCGCCGCGGTGCGGTCGACGACGTGGCAGGCGCGCTGCGCGTGGGTGAGCGCCGCGTGGCTCGTGAGGATGCGGTGGTGGACGGCGACGGTGTCGGCGCCGACGACGGTGTGGAGGTCGCTGCGGCCGCGGATCAGCTCCAGCCGGACGACCGACAGCGGCTCGAGCCGGCCACCGAGCTTGCTCTTCGGGCGCCGGGCCCCGCGCGCCACCGCGCCGACGCGGCCGTGCTCGGGCGTGATCGCGTGGAGGATGCGGTCGGCCTCGCCGTACCGCATGGAGCGGAGCACGACGGCCTCCGTGCTCACTCGCGTGCCGCTCACGGGCCTACTATACTTTGTGAAGTCATGAGTTCGATCACGGTCTACACCACGAACGCCTGCCCCTTCTGCGTCCGCGCCAAGGCGCTGCTCGACGCCCGCGGCCTCCCGTACGAGGAGATCAACCTCGGCCGCGATGCCGAGGACCGCGCGAAGCTCGCACAGAAGACGGGGATGATGACGTTCCCGCAGATCCTGATCGACGAGCAGCTCGTCGGCGGGTTCGACGAGCTCTCGGCGGCCGACAAGTCCGGCCGCCTCAAGGAGCTCGTCAGCGCCTGAGGTCGGGCGAGGCCCCGGTCTCGCCCCTCGTGTCGGTCGCCCGGGTCCGGGCGGCCGGTGAGCGTCGCGCCCGTCAGCGCACCGCCGTCGTCCGCCGCGCCCGCGGGCGCGGCTGGCAGCGGTCGCAGCTGTAGGTCCCCCGCCCGCCGACGACGCGCTTCGTCACGGGCGTCCCGCACTCCGGGCACGGCAGCCCGGCGCGCCGGTGGACCATGAAGTCGTTCTGGAACCAGCCCTCGACGCCGTCGACGTGGCGGAAGTCGTCGATCGTCGCCCCGCCCGAGGCGATGCCGTGCTCGAGCGACACCCGGACGCCCTCGGCCAGGAGCGCGCACTGCGCCCGGGTCAGGCGGTCGCCGGGCCGCTGCGGGTGGACCTTGGCGAAGAACAGCGCCTCGTCGGCGTAGATGTTGCCGACCCCGGCGACGACGAGCTGGTCGAGCAGCAGCGCCTTGATCGGCGAGCGGCGGTGGTGGACCGCCGCGTAGAGCGCCGCGCCGTCGAAGGCCTCCCCCAGCGGCTCCGGGCCCAGGCGCGCGTCGAGGTGCGCGGTCGCGTCGGCGTCGTCGGCGAAGTACCGCCCGGTCCCGAACCGCCGCGGGTCGCAGAAGCGGACGACCGTGCCGTCGTCCAGCGTCAGGACGACCCGCTGGTACGGGACGTCCGCGTCGGCCCCGACGAGCAGCGTGCCCGTCATCCGCAGGTGCAGCAGGAGGGTGCCGGCGTCGGTCCGCCAGACGAGGTGCTTGCCGCGCCGCTGCAGCGCGAGGATGCGGCGGCCGATCAGCGCCTGCTCGGTCGCCGCGGCGTCGTCGGGGACGCACCATCGCGGGTCGAGGATCTCGACGCCCTCCAGGATCCGTCCTTCGAGGTGCGGGCGCAGCTGCCGCGTGATCGTCTCCACCTCGGGCAGCTCGGGCACGTCCCCGACGGTAGTGGGCCGAGGACGCGGCCCGCGGCCCGACGGGAGATCGCGCCACACGGCGGACCACCGGACCACCGGGGTGGGCACGTCGCCGGCACCGTCCAGACCGCCGCGCGGCAGGTCGATCGGCCCGAACGCCGAACCGCCGGGACCGCGGCGGGGCCGCGGATGCGGGGGTGGAACCCACAGCATCGCGTCGCGGCGGTCTCCGGGTCGCTACGGCACGAACGACCGACCGGGCAGACCGTCGGCCGGCTCGCCCGTCAGCCAGCGCACCGCGGACGCCCCGACGTCCGCGAGCACGCCGTCGTGGCGATGCCCGAGTCGGCCGCCGTCCGGGCCCGGCACGACCGCCAGCAGCGGCGCGTGCTCGCGGGTGTGGAACGGGTGCGGCGCGGCCGGGTCGACGCCGTGGTCGGCCGTCAGCACGAGCAGGTCGCCCGGGCCCAGGCGCCGCCGCCAGCGGCCGACGGCCACGTCGATCGCCCGCAGCGCCGCGTGGAAGCCCGCGGTGTCCTTGCGGTGGCCGTAGCGGTCGTCGGTCTCCACGAGGTTGACGAAGGCGAGCCCGTCGTCGAGCTCGTCGAGCAGCCCGTCGACCGCCTCGATCGCCGCCGCGTTGCTCGTGGCCGATCGCGCGGCGTCGAAGCCGCGGCCGGCGAAGACGTCGACGACCTTCCCGACGCCGTGAACGCCGACGCCGCGGTCCTGCAGGACGTCGAGGTGGGACCGGGTCGGCGGCGGCGTGGCGACGTCCATGCGGCCACCGGTCCGCGCGAACGCGCCGGGCGGGCCGGTGAACGGCCGCGCGATCACCCGCGCGGGGCGCAGCGCGTCGGGGAGCCCCGCGTGCAGCCGCCGGCAGAGGTCGTGGAGCGCCGGGATGGGCAGCGCGTCGTCGTGTGCCGCCACCTGCAGCACCGAGTCGACCGCCGAGGTGTAGAGGATCGGCCGCCCCGTCCGCAGGTGCTCGTCGCCCCACCGGTCCAGGGCGCGCAGGCCGTCGGTCACGGCCCCGCCGAGCAGCCCGTGACCGGCCGCGCGTTCCATCGTCGCCAGCTCGTCCGCGGGGACGCCGTCGGGCCACTGCGCGAGCGTCGCCGGGGCCGCGACGCCCATGAGGCCCCAGTGGCCGACGATCGAGTCCTTGCCCGGTCCGATCGCCGCGAGCCGCCCGTGGACGCCCGGAGCGGGCGACGGCACCACGCCGCGGATCGCCGTCAGGTGCCCGAGCCCCAGCGCGCCGAGCTCCGGGAGCACGAGGCCGCCCTCGATCGCGGCGAGGTGCGCGAGGGTGTCGGAGCCCGCGTCGCCGTACTCCGCGGCGTCCGGCAGCGCGCCCACGCCACAGCCGTCGAGGACGACGACGAAGGCGCGGCGACGGGCCGCCCCGGTCACCGGCTGACGCCTGGGACCTGGTCCTGCGCCCGCACCCGGCGCCAGTCCTTGGCGATCGTCAAGGACCGCAGGATCGGGCGGAAGACCGTCGCGTCCACCCGGCGGAACGACGAGCCCGTCGAGTACGCGTCGATGACGATCTCGCGGCCGCCGACGAAGAGGTGCGTCGAGCGGATCGTGCGCGGACGGCCCAGGATCTTGGCGGTGCCACGCAGCTGGATCGCGGGGAGGCCGTCGTAGCGGGTGACGGCCTTCTTGTCGACGTGGAACGACGCGTCGCGCTGCTCCGCGGCGGACTTCAGGTTGCCCATCGCCGTCGTGAGCGCCGCCTTCGTCCGCGGTCCGCGGCGCTTGCGCGGGTAGATCCAGATCGAGAGCACGCCCGGGCCGCTGGTGACGACGCAGACGAGGTACGGCTGCTGCGGGTCGGGCGGGGCGGCCTGGCCGTCGCAGCCGCGGGTGCTCCACGGATCGCGCGGCAGCTTCACGAGCGTGCCGAAGCCGACGTTCTGCCGCTCCACGAACCCGCCGCTGGGCGGCGACGGGCGGACGAGCTCGGTCGGCGGCGTGCGCTCGCGGCCCCCGCCGAGCAGCGGGAAGATCAGGAGCACGGCGGCGATGACGACGATCCCGGCGGGTCCGATCCGCCACCACGTCCGGCGGCGGTGGTCGGGTCGCCCGGCGCCCATGGGGCCCGGGACCGGACGCCGCGGGATGCGGCGGGGCGTGCGCGGAGCGGTGGGCACGCGGCGATTCTGGCGCACCTCGCCCCCGCGGCGCGCAGCGCCGGTCGACGACCCCGTGCGGAACGGGGCCGTCCGGTGCAGGCGGCCGTCGTCGCGCGCCCGCCGCCTTCAGACGTGCTGTGCCCGCGGGTGGGCGTCGCGGTAGACGTCCTGGAGCCGCTGGGCCGAGAGGTGCGTGTACATCTGGGTGGTGGCGATGTCGGCGTGGCCGAGCATCTCCTGCAGCGTGCGCAGGTCGCAGCCGCCGGCGAGCAGGTGCGTCGCGAAGCTGTGGCGCAGCGTGTGCGGGCTCATGCGGTCGTCGAGGCCGGCGCTCTTGGCGTGGCGCTGGACGATCTTGTAGAGCCCCTGGCGGCTGAGCTTGCCCCCACGGGCGTTGACGAAGAGCGCGCGCTCGCTGCCGCCGCCGACCATCGTGCCGCGGGCGTCGCGGAGGTAGCGGACGAGCGCGTCGACGGCGCGACGGCCGACGGGGACCATCCGCTCCTTGCTGCCCTTGCCGCGGGCGCGCAGCATGCCGTCCTCGACGTCGACGTCGCCGACCTCCAGGCCGGTCGCCTCGCTGGCGCGCAGCCCGCAGGCGTACATGAGCTCGAGGATCGCGCGGTCGCGCAGGACGATCGGCTCGGCGCTGCCGTCGCGGCCGGGCATCGCCAGGAGCTTGGCGACCTCCGCCCGGGTCAGGACCTTGGGCAGCTGCTCGCGCTTGCGGGGGCCGCGGACGTCGGCGGTCGGGTCGGCCTCGAGCAGGCCCTCGCGGCGGACGTGGCGGTAGAACGAGCGCAGGCAGGCCGCCTTGCGCTGGACCGTCGCCGCGGCGGCCGGGCGCCGCTCGGTGCCGTCGGCCGCCGTCCCGCCGGCCGCGAGGCCGTCGAGGAAGGCCGTGATGTCGTCGCCCGTCGCCGTCAGCACGTCGTGCTCGCGCGGGGCCATGAACGCCACGTACTGCCCGAGGTCCGAGCGGTACGCGTCGAGCGTGTTGCGTGAGAGGCCACGCTCGAACTCGAGGTACGCCAGGAAGTCGAGGACGAGTCCGGCGACGGTGGGGAGCGTGGTGGACGCTGCGGCGGGTGGGTTCATGGACGGGGGCTGGATGCGCCCCCGCCGACCCGCCCCCTGCTCCGTGCAACGGGCCGTGCGGCCGCTGCAACGGACGGTGCGCCGCCGCCCGCGGCTCAGAGCCCGGGCAGGCCGTGCGCCTTGGCCCACAGCAGGGCGATGACGGTCTTGCCGTCGGAGACCTGCTCGAGCGCGCCGTCGAGGTCGTCGACCGGCCAGCGGACGACCTCGATCCGCTCGTCCTCACCGCTGTCGGCCGACTCCTCGCTCAGGTCCCACGCGATGTAGACGTAGGCCTTCTCGTCGAGGATCCCGACCGACGGCTGGTAGGTGAGCATGTGCTGCCACCCGGCGGCGGCGTAGCCGATCTCCTCCGCCAGCTCCCGCTTCGCGCAGTCCAGCGGCGGCTCTCCCGGCTTGTCGAGGCGGCCGGCCGGGATCTCCAGGCTGTCGGGCTGTCCGATCGCCTCGCGCGGCTGACGGGTCAGCAGGAGGTCCTTGCCGTCGTGGACGAGGATGCCCACGGCACCGGTCGTGCGGACGATCTCGCGCTTGACCTCCTTGCCGTCGGCGAAGCGGAAGGTGTCCTCGACGAGGTGCACGATCCGCCCGTCGTAGAGCACCTTCCCGCCGGTCCGCTCGAACTGCCGGTCGCGTGCCTCGCTCATGCCAGCAACCTAGATGATCGTCCCGCCCGCCTCGCGGGACGTTCGAGGAGCCCCGGTCTCCCCCCGCGCGGCGGTGCCGGTCCCGGCCGGAGCGGCGCCGTGGACCGCCGGGCCGGTCAGGCGGCGGCGCCGCGGACGACCGCCGCCAGCAGGTCCAGCGTGCGGCCCAGGTCGGGGTCGTCGATCGACTCCCCCGCCTCGTGCGCGCCGCGGTTGCCGCCGGCGAGGTTCACCGTCGGCAGGCCCCGCGCGTTCAGGACGTTCGCGTCGCTGCCGCCGGCGTCCGCGAACGGCCGGGGCTCCAGGCCCACGGCGCGCAGGGCGGCCTCCGCGACGCGGACCGCCGGCGCCGACGGCGCGTGGGCGTACGGCCGGAAGCGCGTCTCCAGCGTCAGGTCGAGGTCCACGGGGCCCGCCGGGTCGTGGACCGCGTCGTGCAGGGCGGCCTCGACCGCGTCGACCGTCCGCTGCAGCGCGGCGTCGTCGGGGGCGCGGAGCTCGCCGACGATGCGGGCGTGGGCCGGGACGACGTTCGTGACGACCGGGGGCGCCGACGCCGTCACCCCGCCCTCGACGAACCCGACGTTGACCGTGCTGCCGTCGGCCTGTCGGCCGGCGGGCAGCGCCAGCACCGCGCGCGCGGCGGCGAGGACCGCGCTGCGGCCCTGCTCCGGCGCGATCCCGGCGTGGGCGGCCCGTCCGGTGAGGTGGGCCTCGAAGCGCACGTGCCCGGGAGCGCCCAGGACGAGGCCGCCCAGCGGGCTGGGGTGGTCGACCACGAAGCCGTACGGCGACCGCAGGACCGACCGGTCGAAGGCCGTGATGCCGCGCAGCTGGGGCTCCTCCTGCACGGTCAGCAGGACCTCGACGGCGACGTCCACCGGCCGGGCGACGAGCACTTCGGCCAGGGTCAGGAGCGCCGCGACCGTCGCCTTGTTGTCGGCGCCCAGGACGCCGCCCTCGCCGTCGCGCCAGACGCCGTCCTCCAGGACCGGGCGGACGACCGGGCCCACCGGCACGGTGTCGAGGTGCGCGCAGAGCAGCACCCACGGTGCGGCACCGCCGCGGTCGGGGTCGTCGGGCGTCCCGCCGGCGGCAGGGACGCGGCAGAGGACGTTGCCGGCCGTGCCGCGGAGGTCGCCGGCGGTGTCGTCCTCGACCGGACGCAGGCCGAGCGCGCGCAGGCGGCCGAGCACGGCGTCGGTGACGGCGCGCTCCTCGCCCGACGGGCTGCGCACCGCGCAGAGCGCCGCGAACGTCGCGCGCAGGCGCTCGTGGTCGGCGCCCGACGGCGTGCCCGGGGCGTCGAACAGCGAGCCGAGCCCCGGAGGGCCCCCGTGGTCCGGGGGCACGGACGGCCCGGTCGCTACGACCGGGCCTCCTCGACGGCGTCGCGGCGCGCGTCGTCGCGCTCCGACGCGCGGCGGTGCGCCGTGGCGACGAAGCCCTGGAAGATCGGGGACGGCCGCTCGGGCCGGCTCTTGAACTCCGGGTGCGCCTGCGCGGCGACGAAGAACGGGTGCTCGGGCAGCTCGATCGCCTCGACCAGGCGGCCGTCCGGCGACGTGCCGCCGACGACGAGGCCGGCGCCCTCGAGCTTGCGGCGCAGGGTGATCGAGACCTCGTAACGGTGGCGGTGGCGCTCGTAGATCGTCTCCTCCGCGTACATCTCGCGAATCCGGGTGCCGGGGGCCAGGCGGATCGGGTCCGCGCCCAGGCGCATCGTGCCGCCGAGGTCGCGGACCTCCTTCTGCTCGGGCAGGAGGTCGATCACGGGCCACTCGGTCTCGGGGTCGAACTCGGTGGAGTTCGCGCCCGGCATGCCGGCCACGTGGCGGGCGAACTCGGCGACCGCGATCTGCATGCCGAGGCAGATGCCCAGGTACGGGATGCGCTGCTCGCGGGCGACCTTGCAGGCGAGGATCTTGCCCTCGATGCCGCGGCCGCCGAAGCCGCCCGGGACGAGGATGCCGTCGACGCCGGAGAGGCGGTCCAGGGCGGCCTGCTCGGTCTCCAGGTGCTCCGAGTCGACCCAGTCGATCTCGATCTGGGTGCCGTCCCACGCGCCGGCGTGCTTGAGGGCCTCGACGACGGACTTGTACGCGTCCTCGAGCTTGACATACTTGCCGACGACCGCGATGCGGGTGACGCCGGTCGCGGCGTGGACGCGGCGGACGACCTCCTCCCAGGCGCTGATGTCCGGCGCCGGGGCGTCGAGGCCGAAGTGGTCCAGGACGCGCTGGTCGACGTTCTCCTGCCGGTACCAGAGCGGGATCTCGTAGACGTCGGCGACGTCCTTGCCCGAGATGACCATGTCCTCGGGCAGCGCGGTGCCCAGGGCGATCTTGGAGCGGATCTCGCGGCTGAGGACGGCCTCGGAGCGGCAGATCAGCATGTCCGGCTGCAGGCCGATGCGGCGCAGCTCGTTGACGGAGTGCTGGGTCGGCTTCGTCTTCAGCTCGCCCGCGTGCTTGATGTACGGCACGAGCGTCAGGTGCACGTACATGCAGTTGCGCCGGCCGACGTCGACCGGGAACTGGCGGATCGCCTCGAGGAACGGCAGCGACTCGATGTCGCCGACCGTGCCGCCGATCTCGCAGATCACGACGTCGACGTCGGAGGACTCGCCCGCGAGCTTGATGCGGTTCTTGATCTCGTTGGTGATGTGCGGGACGACCTGGACCGTGCCGCCCAGGTAGTCGCCCCGGCGCTCGCGCCGGATGACGGTGTCGTAGATGCCGCCCGTCGTGACGTTGGACGCCTTCGACGTGTTCGTGTTCGTGAAGCGCTCGTAGTGGCCGAGGTCGAGGTCGGTCTCGGCGCCGTCCTCGGTCACGAAGACCTCGCCGTGCTGGTACGGCGACATCGTGCCGGGGTCGACGTTGATGTACGGATCGAGCTTCTGCAGCGAGACCGTCAGTCCGCGCGCGACGAGGAGCCGGCCGATGGACGCGGCGGCGATGCCCTTCCCCAGCGAGGAGACGACGCCTCCCGTGACGAACACGTACTTGGTCGGGGAACGGTCTGGCACGGCGGGATTCCTCACCTGAGAGCTGCTGGACGGCGGGATCGGAGGGCGGTCGGCGGCCTGCGGGCCGTGGCCGGACGGTCGGCGCGACCTCCTGATCCGTCCACCACGGTACTGGGCCCGCCGGACGCGCCCGGGCTCGCCCGCGCCCGCGACCCGGCCCCCGCGACCCGTTTGTCGCCCTGTGCAGGAGGGTTGCGGTCCGGGTTGCGCGACATGAGACGATGAAGGGGACGCAGGAGGCCCTCGCCACCCGCGCCGGTCCGCCCTCCGAGACCCGGGAGACCCCAGCATGGCCGACACCACCCCCACCACCCAGCCCGCCGGCGTGAACGTCAAGCCGGACGAGGAGCTCACCCCGGAGCAGTACGCCGTCCTGCGCCAGTGCGGCACGGAGCCGGCGTTCTCCGGCAAGTACTGGGACACGAAGGACGACGGGACGTACCGCTGTGCGGCATGTCACGCGGAGCTCTTCGCCAGCGACACGAAGTTCGACTCCGGCACCGGCTGGCCGAGCTTCACGGACCCGGTCGTCGCCGACGCCGTGACCCTCCACGAGGACCGCGCCTACGGCATGGTCCGCATCGAGGCCAAGTGCGCCAACTGCGGCGGCCACCTGGGCCACGTCTTCCCGGACGGACCGGGCCCCAGCGGCCAGCGCTGGTGCATCAACTCCGCGTCGCTGGACCTCGCCCCCAAGGGCTGAGCACCCGACGGTCCGCCCGGCCTCCCCGACGGAGGCCGGGCGGCTCCGGCGCCCTCCGCGGGACGCCGGCCCCGCCGGGACGAGCATCAGGTCGGCCGGCGCCTCTGCGGTGGCCCCGACCTACGCTGTGGCGGTGTGTGCTCTCCCGTCCCGTTCCCTCCTGCTCGCCTCGACGGCCTGCGCCGTCGCCGGCGCCACCGCCGTCCCCGCGACGGCCCACGACGCGCCGATGCCCGCGAGCGCCCGCCACGGGCTCCTGCCGGACGAGCCGTGGGTGATGGCGCACTGGGCGCCGTTCGACGAGCGCGTCCTGACGACCGGCCTGGGGCTGCGCCCCGCGCAGCTCGAGGCGTTCCTCTACGACGACCACCACACGATCGCGCAGCTCGCGCGGCAGCGGCACGTCGGCTTCACCGGCCTCGTCCGCCGCCTCACGGCGTGGGCCGACGCCGTTCCCGGCGCCGACCGGGCCGAGATGGAGCGCCGCACCCGACTGGTGCTCGTGAGCGGGCACCTGGCCCAGCACCTGTTCTTCCACGTGTTCCACGGCTCCGACCTCGTCCCGCCCGTCGTGCGGACGGCCGGGATCAGCTGGACCACGTTCGACGCGCAGAGGGCACGACGGTGGAGCCTCCGCCGGGTGGTGTCCGCGTCGGGCGGGGACGCCGTCGCGGTCGAGCGGTCCGTGGCCGCGATGATCGACGCCGAGCGCGACCGCGGCATCTCCGGCCTGCAGACCCCGCGGTCCCAGGGCGTCCGGCTCGCCTCCCGGCAGCGCGGGCGGCTGCACTGCTGGTTCACGCGGCCGGCCCAGTCGCTGGACCCCGCAGCGCCCTACGACCGCGGCTACACGAAGCACGCGGCGTCGCACACGAGCCGCGACGTGCCCCGGACCCGGGCCGAGCAGGCGGTCGAGGAGCGGAGGATCTCCCGAGGTCTCGCCGGCCGGCCCGCCGCCTGCTGGGACCTGCCGCAGCAGTTCCGCAGCGACACCGGCGCTCCGCTGTCGCGGCACCGCCTCCGCGTGCTCGGCGGCGTCCCGTCGGGGTTCAAGGGCGCCGTCAACGACGGCACGCACCACCGCGAGCACGACATGTAGGGAGGTCGAGCCGCGTAACCGCGGCCGAGCGGGCCCCGCGGCCGTGCGCCGTGCCCCGGACCGGGTGCTCAGGCGGCGCTGCGGAGCTCCTCCGCGTGGCGGAGGGCTCCCTCGTCGCCCGTCTCGCCGCCGAGCATCCGGACGAGCTCGCCGACGACCTCGGGGTCGTCGAGCCGGCGCACGACGGTGACGGCGGTGTCCTGCGACGTGTCCTTCTCGATCGCGAAGTGGCGGTCGGCCAGGGCGGCGATCTGCGGCAGGTGGGTGATGCAGAGGACCTGGCCCTCGCGACCCAGGGCCCGCAGCTGCTCGCCGACCGCGCGGCCGGTCTGACCGCCCACGCCGGCGTCGATCTCGTCGAAGACCTGGGTGGCGTCCGTGCCCGCCCCGGCGACCGCCAGCAGCGCGAGCATCACGCGCGAGAGCTCGCCGCCCGAGGCCGCGTCCCGAACCGGTGCGGCGGGGACGCCGGGGTTCGGGGCCAGCAGCAGCTCGCACTGGTCCGCCCCGGTGGGTCCCGCCTCGCCGCGCGGCTCGATGTGGACCTCGAGCGTCGCCGACGGCATCGCCAGGCCGGCCAGCCGGGCCACGACGGCGTCCGCCAGCAGCGGGGCCGCCTCGGTGCGGGCGTCGGTCAGCTCGCCTGCCAGACGCTCGCGACGCTGCCGGGCCTCGGCGAGATCGGCCTCGGCGACCTCGGTCGCGCCCTCGACGTCCTCGTACTCCGCGATCCGCTGGCGGCAGCGCTCGGCGTGGTCCAGCACCGCGAGGACGCTGCCGCCGTGCTTGCGCTCCAGCCGCGACAGGGCCTGCAGGCGCTCCTCGACGCGCTCGAGCTCGGCCGGGTCGGCGTCCAGGCGCTCGAGGTGCCGCGCCAGCTCGGCGGCCAGGTCGTCGGCCTCGATCCGCAGGGAGCTCAGCCGGGCGGCCAGCACGTCCAGGTCCGGATCGACGCCCGCGACGCCGTCCAGCGCGGACTCGCCCGCGGCGAGGCCGGCACCGGCGCTGCCCTCCTCCGAGCCCAGGGCCTGGGAGGCGACGTAGGCGGCGCCGCGCAGGGCCTCGACGTGCCGAAGGCGCTCGCGGGAGGCGGCGAGCTCCTCCTGCTCGCCCTCGACCGGGGCGACGTCGTCGATCTCCTGGAGCTCGAAACGCAGGAGGTCGAGCTCGCGCTCCCGCGCCCCGGCGGCGTCGTGGAGCTCCGCCAGGCGGCGCTTGGCGTCCCGCTCCGCGGCGTGGGCGGCCGCGTGTGCGTCGCGGCGCTCCAGGTGCTTGCCGCCGCCCTTGCGCGCCGCGCAGAACGCATCGAGCAGCCCGAGCTGGGCGGCCGGCGAGAGCAGCCGGCGGGCCTCGTGCTGGCCGTGGAAGGCCAGGAGGGCGCCGCCGACCTCGCGCAGGTCGGCCGCCGTCGCGGAGCGGCCCCCGATGAAGGCGCGGGAGCGGCCCTCGGCGGTCACACGCCGGGCCAGGACGACCTCGTCCTCGCCCTCCGGCAGCCGCTCGACGATCTCCGGCGGCAGGACGTCCGTGCGGCCGTTGAGGGCGAAGACCCCCTCGACCCAGGCCTCGCTCGCGCCCGGGCGGACGATGCCGTTGCGGGGCTTCGCGCCCAGCAGCAGGTCGAGCGCGTGCGCGAGCACGGTCTTGCCCGCGCCGGTCTCGCCCGTGACGACGTTCAGTCCGGGGACGAGGTCCAGCTCCGCCCGCTCGATCAGGAGCAGGTTCTCGACGCGCAGCTCGAGCAACACGAACACAGGTTCGCATCCCCCGCGGACGGATCGCGTGAACGACCCGTTTCGGGACGCTTCCGGCGCACTTCCGCGGCCGGACCCCATGCGGGTGCCCCGAGCCTCGTCGGCACCCGACGCGCCCGTCCCCGCGACACTCGCGGCGGGGCCCGCACCCCATCAGCCGGCGAGGCGCCCGAACTTCTCGCGCAGGCGACGGTAGAAGCTCGTGCCCTCGGTCTGGGCGAGCACCGCGGCCTCGCGGCGGAAGTGGATCCGCAGCGTCTCCCCCGCGCCCAGCAGGCCCCGCGGACGGCCGTCGACGCCGAGCTCCACGGGCGAGGAGGAGCCGTTGTAGAGCTCGAGCTCGCCGTCCGGCGCGACCACCAGGGCGCGGGCCGACAGCGTGTGCGGCGCGATGAACGAGACCGCGTAGCCCTCGACACCCCAAGCGAGCACGGGGCCGCCGTTGGCGAGGTTGTAGCCCGTCGAGCCGGCGGGTGTGGAGACCACGAGCCCGTCGCAGCGCACGTGCCCCACGTCGTCGCCGCCGATCCCGTACCGCAGCTCGGCGACGCGGTCGCCGGAGCGGCGGTTGACGCTGACGTCGTTCATCGCCGAGTACGAGCTGCCGTCGGGCAGGGTCGCCTCCAGCGCGGGCAGGCCGAGGACCTCGAAGTCGCCGGCGAACGCCTGGCGCAGCCCCGCCTCCTGCTCGGCCGGGTCGATGGTCGCGAGGAACCCGATCTCCCCGAGGTTGACCGCGAAGACCGGCACACCGGTCCAGATCTGGCGGCGCAGGCCCTTGAGGATCGTCCCGTCGCCGCCGAGGACGACACAGAGGTCGGAGTCCGAGCGATAGCCGCCCCCGATGACGAGCCCGGGACCCTCGGTGAGGCCGTGCTTCTCGACCTCGTGGTGGTCGAAGCGCAGCTCGGTGCCGGTCTCCCGGGCCACCGTCATGAGGGCCCGCAGCGCGTCCGCGGACTGGGCGGGACGGCCGTGCGTCAGGACCGAGGCGGTCCGGACCGGGCGGTCCTCGCTCACGGGGCATCCTCCGGCTCGGCCCCGAGCGCCAGCGCGTCGAGGTCGTCGACGCCTCCACGCTCGGCCTCGGCGAGGTGCAGGAAGGTCTCGCGATTGCCCTTGGGGCCCGGCAGGCCGGAGGGCGCGGCCGCCAGGACCGACCAGCCCTGGGCCGCGGCCGCCGCGGCGACGGTGCGGATGGCCTCGCGGCGCAGCGCGGGCTCGCGCACGACGCCGCCCCGGCCGACCCGCCCGCGGCCGAGCTCGAACTGCGGCTTGACCATCAGGAGCGCGTCGAAGCGCTCCGCGACGACGGCCTGCAGCGCCGGCAGGAGCTTCGTCAGCGAGATGAAGGAGACGTCGGCGACGACGAGGTCCGGCGCGAAGGGCAGCTGCTCGGGGGTGAGCTCACGCGCGTTCTGGCGCTCGATCACGGTCACGCGCTCGTCCTCGCGGATCGACCAGGCGAGCTCGCCGTAGGCCACGTCGACCGCCGCCACGGCGACGGTGCCGCGCTGCAGCAGGCAGTCGGTGAACCCGCCCGTCGACGCGCCGACGTCGATCGCGCGGCGGCCGGAGACGTCGACGCCGAGCGCGTCGAGCGCGTTCTCGAGCTTCGTCCCCCCGCGGGACACGTAGCGGGCGGCGACGGCCGTCTCGACCTCGACGTCGTCGGTGACCTGGAGGCCGGGCTTCAGCGGCCGGGCGTGCGGGTTGGCCCCCGGCCCGCCGAGCCGGACGGCTCCGGCGAGGACCGCGGCGGCCGCCGCGGACCGCGACGGATACAGGCCTCGTTGGTGCAGGAGCGTGTCGAGGCGGACCTTGGGCATGCGCGAGCACACCGTACCGCCTGGCCGCCCCGACCCCCGGGCCCCGGTTCCGACCCCCGGTAGGTTCCGTGACCCCAGCCACACCGGTGGTGCGCCGACCCGGGGACCATCGACGGACGATGAGCTCCTCCCGACGTCTCTCCTACGCCGCCCACGGCGCCGTCGAGTTCCCCCTGGGGCTCGCGCTGATGGCCGCGCCGTTCCTGCTCGGCGCCGACCCGTCCGGCACCGTGGTGGCCGTCGCCCTGGGCGTGCTGGTCTGCGGGGTCGCCCTGACGTCCGTCGGCGGCCCGCGCGGCAGCGCGATCCCGCTGTCGGTGCACGAGTCCTACGACCAGGCGCTCGCGCTCGGCGGGGCGGGCGGGGCGATCGCGCTGGCGATCGTCGGCCAGCTGCCCGTCGCCGTCGCGCTCCTCGTGATCTCGCTCGCGTTGCTCGCCCTCAGCTCGGCCACGCGCTACAGCGGTCGCTGAGCGACCCCGCCGTGCCGATCCGGCCCCGGCGCGGCCGACGTCGGGACGGCACGGGCGCGCGGCGACGGCCGCGGTCTCGGCGCTCAGCGCGGCCTGGCGGCGACCCGGAGCTGCACCCTGCTGTCCGCGCCGATGACCGTCGCGACGTCGTACGTCCGGCCGTCGGCCTTCACGAGCGCGCACGTGACCGACGGCTCGGTCGGGAGCCGGATCGTCGCGGGGCACGTGAGCGACCGCGCATCGGAGCCCAGCCGCTTGCGCACGAGGACGAGCACCTGACTCGCGATCACGCGCCCTTCGGCGACGCCGCCGACGGCCCGCACGCGGAACGAGACCGTGTCGCCCTTCACCGCCGTGATCGTCCCCCGGAGTACGAGCTTCGTGCCGGACGGGTTCCGGCCGGTGCACGCCAAGGGGGCGTCGGCCTCGACCTTCACGCCGTCGGCGCAGGCGACGCCGGTCAGGCGCACGCCCTGGGCCGCGAACCGCTGGGCGATGGCATGTTCGACCTTGGCGCGCGCTGTCGGTCCGTCGTCCTCCTTCGCGCCGGATCCACCGCATGCCGCCAAGCCCGACACGACCGCGAGGACGACGATCGGGGCGGCGAGACGGGCGGTGCGCGGTGGCATTGCGCGGACTCTACGGCGCGCCGAGGGACCACGGCCGAGTCCCGAGGCCGCCCCGTCAGGCGCCGGCGGCGGTGGCGCCCACGGCCTCCCCCGCGCCGGGCACGGGCTCGTCGAGGAAGACCAGGTCGATCGCGACGTCCCGGCCCTCCACGTCGAAGACCGGCACGGCCTCGCGGTGGAA
>NZ_JBFAPC010000119.1:0-17912 GCF_040675535.1 Patulibacter sp. NPDC049589
CGGCCTGCTCGGCGGCGGCGGCAGCGGCCGACTCGTCGGCGGCGTTCTGCGCGGCCTCCTGGCTCGCGGCGGCGGCGGCGCTCTGCTCCTCGGCCTCGAGGCGGCGGGCGTCCTCGGCCTCGCGGTTGGCGGCCTCCTCGGCCTGGCGCTGCTCCTTCTCGGCGGACTCGCGCGTGCGGCGGGCCTCCTCGGCCTCCCACCAGGCGGCGGCGCCACCGGCGGCGGCGTCACCGATCGCGTGGGCGATCGCGGCGCAGGCGCGGATGGAGTCGTCGTTGCCCGGGACCGGGAAGTCGACGCCGTCGGGGTTCACGTTCGTGTCGACGAGCGCGATGACGGGGATGCGGAGCTTCGAGGCCTCTTCGACCGCGATCTTCTCGGAGTTCACGTCGACGACGAAGACGGCGTCCGGCGCGCGGCGGAGGTCCTTCACGCCGCCCAGGTTGATCTGGAGCTTGGCGAGCTCCTTGCGGCGCGTGATGCGCTCCTGCGACGGCAGCAGCTCGAGCTGGCCCTCGGCCTCGAGGCGCTCGAGGTCGTTCAGCGTCTTGATGCGCTTGCTCGACGTCTGGAAGTTGGTCAGGAGGCCCGGGGACCAGCGCTGGTTGACGTACGGCATGCGGGCGGCCTCGGCCGACTCGCGCACGGCGTCCTGGGCCTGGCGCTTGGTGCCGACGAAGAGGACCGTGCCACCGCGCTGGGCGATGTCGGAGACGAAGGCCTGCGCCTGGGCGAGCAGGTCGACCGTCTGCAGCAGGTCGATGACGTGGATGCCGGAGTGCTCGCCGTGGATGAACCGCGCCATGCGCGGGTTCCAACGACGGGTCTGGTGTCCGAAGTGGACGCCGGCCTCGAGCAGGTCCTTGATGCCGATCTCGGAGGACATAGGTACTTCCCTTGGGATGCGAAGAACACAGGATCCCGCTGGACCGGAGCGCGTTCCCGACGTGTCGGGCAGGGACGTTCCGGGGTGACCCGGCGGGGTAGGAATGGACGTTGCGAATGCGTGTCCGAACGGACGCGCGGACCCCTGATTGAACCAGGAACCGCCGTCCCGCGCGGTGACGCCTGGGCCTCAGGCGCCGCCGCGCGCCAGCTGCAGCGCGGCGGCGAGGTCCTGCGGCAGTGGCGAGAGGACCTCGATCGGGTCCCCCGTCACCGGGTGCGCGAACGACAGCCGCGCGGCATGGAGGAACTGGCGCTGCAGGCCGAGCGGGTGCGCGCCGGCCGGACCGGCCGCCCCGCCGCCGGAGCGCCCGTACTCGGGGTCGCCGGAGACCGGCAGCCCGACGGCCTTGAGGTGCACGCGGATCTGGTGCGTGCGACCGGTGTCGAGCGTGACCCGCAGCAGCGAGCTGCGCGGCAGCGTCTCCTCGAGGACGAAGTGCGTCACCGCGTTCCGGGGGGTGGCGGTGTCCAGCGAGTGCTTCGTGCGCACGTGCCGGTCGCGGCCGATCGGGGCGTCGATCGTCCCGGTGCGGGCGTCCGGACGGCCGTCGACGAGCGCGAGGTACTCGCGGGTCACGGTGCGCTCGCGGATCATCTCCTGGAGCGTCCGGTGCGCCGCGTCGGTCCGCGCCACGATCAGGAGGCCCGACGTGTCGCGGTCCAGGCGGTGGACGATGCCCGGCCGCTCGGCGTCGCCCCCGGGCGGCAGCTCGGAGGTGATCCAGCTCGACACCGCGTCGACGAGGGTGGGGCCGTGGTGGCCGGCGCCCTGGTGGACGACGAGGCCCGCGGGCTTGTCGACGACGAGCAGGTGCTCGTCCTCCCAGAGCACGTCGACGTGCGGGGCGTCGTGCCGGACGGGCCCGACGGACGTGACCAGCGTGCCGAGGTCGACCTCGAGCACCTGTCCGGCGCGCACCGCGAGCCGCTTCTGCGCGGGGTCGGCGGGCGCGCCGTCGACGTGCACGCCGCCCTCGGCGATCGCCTTCTGCGCGCGGGCGCGAGACCCGCAGGCCTCGGCGAGCACGACGTCCAGACGGGCCCCGTCCTGCTCCTCGGGAACCGTCAGCCGGGTGGCGGTCATCCGCGCTGGGGGCGGGTCTCCCGCCGGCCCTGCTGGGCCTTGGTCTTGCGCCGGTTCTCGAGCTCGACGACGACGACCAGGAGGATCATGCCGCCGACGATCGCCATGTCGGCGAGGTTGAAGGCCGGCCAGTTCGGGGGCTTCAGGAAGTCGATGACGGCGCCCTCGACGATGCGGTCCAGGACGTTGCCGATCGCGCCGCCGGCGAGCATCCCGGCGGCGAGCCAGGCGAGCCGGACGGTGCGGTTGCGGACGAACCAGACCGTCAGCGCCGCGAGGGCGCCGACGACGAGCAGCCCGACGATCCAGGGCTGGTTGCTGAAGCTCGAGAACGCGACGCCGTCGTTGCGGACGTACGTGAGGTCGAGGATCGGCAGGACCTCGTGCCGCGTCCCGCGGTCGATCGCCTGGACGACGAGGCGCTTGGTCAGCTGGTCGAGGACGAGGACGAGGACGGCCACCGCGAGGACGCGGCGGACGGCCAGGGCCCCGGCGCGGGCCTCATCCCTGGACAAGGGACACCACCACGCCGCCGACGATCCGCAGCAGGATGATCGCCACGATCGGCGACAGGTCGAACGGCCCCAGCGGCGGGATGAACCGCCGGAAGAACGCCAGGTACGGCTCGGCGGCGTCGCGGAGGAACCCGATCACGCTGCTGGTGAACGTGTTGTACGGGATCCGGACGCCCGCGCTCTGGACGATCGAGATGAGGAGGTGGGCGATGATCACCAGCGTGTAGACGAGGACCAGGGCCTCGACGAAGTCGGCGATCTGGCCGCGGGTGCTGGCGAGGGCGATGGAGTGGCTCACGGGGGTCATGCGACGTCCACCACGGCGTCGAAGGCGTCCTGGACGGCCTCGCGCAGCCCGCCGCGGTCGAGTGCGCGGAGCCCGCGGGCGGTCGAGCCGCCGGGCGAGGTCACGCCGCGCCGCACGGCGAGGGTGTCGTGGTCCTGGGCGCGCAGCAGGGCGGCGGAGCCCTCGATGCCCGCGGCGACCATACGGCCGGCGTCGGCGGGCGTCATGCCGTGGCGGACGGCCGCGTCGACCGTCGCCTCGGCGAACAGGCTGACGTAGGCGGGGAGCACGCCGAAGACCGCGGTCGCGCCGGCCATCTGGGCCTCGGGCAGCTCGACGACGGTCGCGCAGCGGCGCAGCAGGTCGACCAGCTCGGCGCGGATCGCGGCCTCGCCCTCGGGGGCCGACTCGCCGGGCTCCAGCGCCTCGATCGCGACGGCGACGACGCCCTTGCCGACGCCCGCGGGCGTGTTCGGCATCAGGCGGACGACGGGGCGGCCGGGGTAGGCGGCGCGGAGGTCGGCGATCGGGACGCCGCCGAGGATGGAGACGACGGCCTTCGCGGCGCCGGCCTCGCGGGCGGCGGCGGCCAGCTGGCCCGGCTTGTGGCCCAGGACGACGACGTCGGCCTGCTCCGCGAGCGCGGCGGCGCCGGCGACGGCCTCGCCGCCGAGCTCGGACGCGAGCGCCTGCGCCCGGTCGGCGACCGGGTCGAAGCAGAGCGCGGGCTCGCCGATCCCCCGCGCCAGCGCGGAGGCCATGTTGCCCGATCCGAGGTATCCCAAACGCATGAGCGACCCAGAACGGTACCGGTCCGCCGTCGACGGCCCCCCGCCCCCGCCACACAGGGAGGCGGGACGCGGCGTGGGGCCGTCCTGGGCCCCGTCCGGCGCGGGGCCGGCCGGCGCGACGGACGGGCGCTACGACTGGTTGAAGAAGCCCTTCTCGATCAGCTGCGCGCGTTCCTCCGCGGAGATCGAGACGTTGGCGGGCGTCAGCATGAAGACCTTGTCGGCGATCCGCTGCATGCCGCCGTCCATGGCGTACGTGAGGCCCGAGGCGAAGTCGATCAGCCGCTTGGAGAGGTCCGAGTCGGACGTCTGCAGGTTGATGACGACCGGGATGCCGTCCTTGAAGCGGTCGGCGATCTGCTGGGCGTCGTTGAACGACTTGGGCAGCACGAGGTGGACGCGCACGTCTCCCCCGGCCGCCGCGACCGCGCCCCGTGAGGGGCCGCCGACCGGGCGCAGGTGCGCTCCGCCGGAGCGGGAGGACGGTCCGTCCTCGTCGCTGAAGATGTCGTCGAAGTCCTCCCGCCGGCGGCGGGCTCGGTCGATCCTGCGCACGGGCGTGGGCTCCCTCACGGGTTCGCGAGCGCGTTCACGGCGATCGTCGTACTCCGGTTCATCGTCGTAGGTGTCGTCGTACGGATCGCGCTCCTCAGCGAGAGCGAAGTACACGAGCACCTTGTGCCAAGCGTCGCGGAAGGCCATGACTGGCGATTGATTCTCCCACGACGACCGAGTTCCTCCCCCGGACGTCGGATTCGTTCACATCCGTCGCCCGGGCAGCCGCTAAGGGGCCTCGAGCCCCGCCCCGCCCGTATCCGGGTCCGGGGCGCGCGGCGCGGGCCGGCGCTCAGCGCACGAGGGCGCTGCCCAGGCGCACGACGGTCGCGCCCTCCTCGACGGCGACCTCGAAGTCCTGGGTCGTGCCCATCGACAGGACGCCGAGCCCGTGCTCACCCGCGAGCTCGCGCAGCGCGGCGAACCACCGGCGGCTGTCCTCCGGGTCCTCGGCGTGCGGCGGCATCGTCATCAGGCCCGCCACCGGGACGGGGCAGCGCTCGAGCACGCCGGCCAGCTCGGCGGGCGCGATGCCGCTCTTGGCGTCCTCGCCGCTGACGTTGACCTCGATCAGGACGTCGAGCTCCGGGCGCGCGAGGTCGGCGTGGCGCTCCAGCCGCTGCAGGACGCTGTCGCTGGAGACCGAGTGGATGCGGCTCACGAGCGGCAGGATCTCGGGGACCTTGCGGGACTGCAGGTGGCCGATGAACTCCCAGCGCAGGGCCTCGGCCCCGGGCTGCCCGACCTTCTCGACCAGGGACTGGGCGCGGTTCTCGCCCGCCAGCCGGATCCCGGCCTCCGCGAGCTTCGCGGTCTGGTCGGCCGCGACGTACTTCGTGGCGAGGAGGACGTCGACGGTGTCGGGATCGCGCCCGGCGCGAGCGCACGCCGCGGCGATCCGCTCCCGGACGGCGGCCAGCCGCACGGCGACCTGCCCCGCGTCGATCTCCTGGATCACGTCAACCACGTGGCACCCGCCTGTCGTCCGGTGTCGCCGGCGTCGCGCCGGTGGGAGAAGAAGCGCTCCGGGGAGCAGATCGTGCAGACGCCGGCGACGAGGACGCGGTCGGCCCCGCCCGCCAGCAGCCGGAGTCGCGCGGCCTCGGCGAGGTCCGCGTTGGCCCCGGCGCGGACCGTGGGCCCGAGCGGCGCGAGCGCCGCGTGGACCTCGTCCCCGACCTCGTAGCAGCAGGCTCCGGCGCCGGGGCCGACCACGGCGGTGATCGGTCCGCGGCCGCCGGCGGCGCGCAGCGCGTCGAGGCCGGACTCCAGGACCCCGCCGACGAGCCCGCGCCAGCCGGCGTGGACGGTCGCGACCGCGCCGGCGGCCACGAGGGCGACGGGCAGGCAGTCCGCGCAGAGGACCACGCACGGCACGCCCGGCATCGCCGTCGCCACGCCGTCGGCCTCGCGGACCCGCTCGAGGTCGGCTCCGGGTAGGTCGCCGTCACCCGTGACGCGCAGGACGTCCGTCCCGTGGACCTGGTGCGGCTGCGCGAGCCGCGCACGATCCGTCCCGGCGTACGCGGCGAGCCGGTCGCGGTTGGCGCGCACGGCGGCCGGGTCGTCGGCCGTCCAGCTGCCGAGGTTCAACGACGAGAACGCGCCGGTCGACACGCCGCCGAGCCGCCCGGTGAAGCGGACCTCCGCGCCCGGGAGCGTGCAGGCGAGGCCGCCGTCGGCGGTCGGGCGCAGCAGGGGGGCGCTCACGTGCCCTCCCCCGTGGCGGCCTGCAGCTCGGCGTCGCGGACCGGCAGGGCCGGGTCCAGCCGGCCGTTGAGCTTCGCGTCGAGCGCGCGGCGCAGGGCCGCGCCGAGCTCCGGTCCGGCCGGCACGCCCGCGGCGAGCAGGTCGTGCCCACCGATCTCGAGGTGGACGTCGCGCAGCTCGTCGAACCAGCGCCGGGCGTTCTCGCCCCCGGCCAGCGCGATCAGCTCGACCGGCGCTCCGGACGCGGCGCGGTGGATCTCCGCCGCGGTGGTGGCGCGCTGGAGCGGCGAGGCGGTGCTCGCGCGCGAGCCCGCGCCGATGACGTCGGCCTCGGCGGACGTCCAGCCGGTGTCGGCGACCCAGGGCAGCAGGTGCCCGAGGTCGACCCCGGCGGTCGAGGCCGCCATGCGCAGCAGGTCGACGCGCCCCTCCGGGGGCAACAGCGCCAGCGCGGCCGGCAGGGCCGCGGGCTCCGGGTCGAAGCCGGGCGGCAGGAAGCGGGCGTTCAGCGCCAGGACCGTGCGGAAGACCGCGGCCGGGTCGGGCTCGCCGAGCGCGAGGCGCAGCTCGTTGCCGTGGCGGGCCCCGGAGATCGCGAACGGGTCGGCGTCGCCGGCCAGCACGCGGGTGCGGGGCTCGACCGAGAACCCGAGCCGTGCGGCGTAGCGGGCGGTCCGCCAGACCCGGGTGGGGTCGTCCCGGAACGCGCCGTCGTGGAGCACCCGCAGGGTCCCGCGCGCGAGGTCCTCGCGCGCACCCGCGACCTCGGCGATCCGGCCGTCGTCCAGCCGCAGCGCGATCGCGTTGACGGTGACGTCGCGCCGGACGAGGTCCTCCTCGACGGTCCCGACGGGTTCCACGTCCGGGAGCGCGCCCGGGTGCGCGTACGTCTCGCGGCGCGCGCGGGCGAGGTCGTGCAGCACGCCGTCGTCGGTCCGGACGGCCACGGTGCCGAAGCGGTCGTGCCGGGCGACGACCTCGCCGAGTCGCGTGGCCACCGGCTCGACCGGGCCGGTCAGGACGACGTCGAGCTCGCGCGGGGTCCGGCCCAGCAGCAGGTCCCGCACGGCGCCGCCCACGAGCCAGGCGCCGTCCTCCGGGCGGGCGGCGGCGAGCAGCCTCCGGGCGGCCGGGAGCTCCCGGAGCGCCTGGTACGCGTCCTCGGGCGTGCGGAGGGGAGGGGTGGGGACGGCCACGTCGAAGACCGTACCCTGATGGCCGGTTCGCCCCCCGACCCGCGCCGGCGCCGCCTGCTGCTCGGCGGCGGCGTGGTCCTCGTCCTGGTCGTCCTGGCGGGCAGCGGCGTCGCAGTCGTCCTGCACTTCCGCGGCCCCGAGGACGTCTCGAACCCGTCGGTCGAGTTCTCCGACGGCGGGACGACGACGTCGACGCAGCAGGCCCCGAAGGACGCGGTCGACCGCTACGACGACGGCGCCGACTGGCCGATGTACGGCGGCAACGCCCAGCGCACGCGGTACCTGCCCTCCGCGGCCCCCGAGCCGCTGCGCCCGCCGTTCGTCGAGCGCTGGGGCGTGACCGGACGCGTGCTGCTCGAGTTCCCGCCCGTGCTCTGCGGCCGGCGGATCTACTCGCTGCGCAACGACGGCCTGCTGCGTGCGGTCGACCGGCGGACGGGCGAGGTCGTGTGGCGCAAGCGGATCGGCAGCCTCGCGGCGTCCGCGCCCGCGTGCGGCGGCAGGCGGGTCTACGCGACCGTCCTGCGGCGCAACCGCTTCGTCAAGGGCGGCGAGGCCGTCGCGTTGCGCAGCACCAACGGCCACCGCGTGTGGCAGGTCCGGCTCGCGAGCCGCACGGAGTCGTCGCCGCTGCTCACCGACGACCGCGTCGTCTTCGGCACGGAGTCCGGCGACGTCCTCGCCCTGAACCGCTCCTCCGGCCGGGTGGTCTGGCGCTACCGCGCAGGGGCGCCGGTCAAGGCCGCGGTCGCCCGCGACGGCGACGCGCTGTTCGTCGGCGACTACTCCGGGAAGATGCACTCGATCTGGCTACGCAGCGGCCGCAGGCGGTGGGTCCGCCCGCTCGGCGGCCGGCTCTACAGCACCCCCGCCGTCGCCTACGGACGCGTCTTCGTCGGCAACGTCGACGGCTCCGTCGCGGCGATCGGCGAGCGCTCCGGCCGGCTCGCCTGGCAGCGCCGGACGAAGGGCTTCGTGTACTCCGCCCCCGCCGTCGCCCCCGTCTCCGGCCGCGGGCCCACGGTCTTCATCGGCTCCTACGGCGGCACGCTCTACGCGTACGACGCCCGCACGGGTCGCCCGCGCTGGACGAAGAACCTGGGTGGCAAGGTCTCGGGCGGCATCACCGTCGTCGGCGACCTCGTGATGTACGCCAACCTCGGCCGCAAGTCGCTGGGCATCCGGCGCGCCCAGGACGGGGCGCTGCTCTACAGCCACCGCTCCGGCGCGTTCGACCCCGGCATCTCCGACGGCCGGCGGCTCTACCTCGACACGTACACGAGCATCTACCACCTGGTCCCGAAGCGACAGGTCGCGCGCGACCTGGACTCGTTCAAGGCCGCGGCGGCCCGGCGCGGCGGCAAGCGCTAGCTCCGCCCGCGGGTCCGGCCGGCGCGGCGCGGCGGGAAGCGCCGGCCCCACGCGCCGGTCCGCCCGGCCGGTCCGCCGGCGTCGGGCGTCCGTCAGACCGTCGGGTCGCGGTACGGCCGCACGGCGATGCCGGCCTCCGCGATCTTCTGCTTCGCCTCGGCGATCGAGAACGTGCGGAAGTGGAAGATCGACGCGGCCAGCGCGGCGTCGGCGCCGCACTCCAGCGCCTCGACGAGGTGCTCCAGCGTCCCCGCGCCGCCCGAGGCGATCACGGGCACCGGCACCGCCGCGGCGATCGCGCGGGTCAGCGGCAGGTCGTAGCCCGACGTGGTGCCGTCGCCGTCCATCGACGTCAGGAGGATCTCCCCCGCGCCGCGCTCCACGCCCTCGCGGGCCCACGCCACGGCGCCGCGGCCGGTCGGCTTGCGCCCGCCGGCGACGTAGACCTCCCACGGGTCGCCCTCGACGAGGTCGGCGTCGGTCGGCACCGGCCCGCCCGGCCGCGCGCTGCTCGACCCGGCGACGCCCTTCGCGTCGATCGCGAGGACCACGCACTGGGACCCGAAGCGGTCGGCCATCTCGGTCAGCAGCTCGGGACGCGCGATCGCCGCCGAGTTGACGGCGACCTTGTCGGCGCCGGCGTCCAGCACGGCCTGGGCGTCCTCCACCGAGCGGATCCCGCCGCCGATCGTGAACGGTACGAAGACCTCGTCCGCGGCCCGGCGGGCGAGCTCGACGATCGTGTCGCGCTGGTCGCTGGTCGCGGTGATGTCGAGGAAGACGAGCTCGTCCGCGCCCTCGGCGTCGTAGCGCGCCGCGAGCTCGACGGGGTCGCCGGCGTCGCGCAGCCCGACGAAGTTCGTGCCCTTCACGACGCGGCCGGCGTCGACGTCCAGGCAGGGGATCACGCGCTTGAGGTGCATGGGTGGTCGGTCTTCGGGGCTCGAGGTCGGGTGGGGTGCGGGCCGGGCCGCGCGCCGCGGCGCGCGGCGGCCGGCCGCGCGGCCTAGCGGTCCTGCAGGGCCGCGTGGCCCTCGGCGATGGTGAAGCGCTTCTCGTAGAGCGCCTTGCCGGTGATGACGCCGCCGAGGTTGACGAGACGCGCCTGGGCGAGCTCGCGCAGGTGCTCGGTGGTGCCGATGCCGCCGGAGAAGATCCACGAGCCGCGGACGGCCTGGGAGATGCGGCGGACCTCGTCCATGTCCGGTCCCGTCTCGAGCCCGTCGCGGTCGGCGTTGGTGTAGACGAACCGGCGCACGCCGCGCTGCTGCAGGCGCTTGATCGCCTCGGCGCCGTCGATCTCGGTCGTCTCGAGCCAGCCCTTGGTGGCGACCTTGCCGCCGCGGGTGTCGACGGAGACCATCACGCGGTCGCGGTGGCTGCCGAGGACGGAGTCCAGGAAGTCCGGGTCGGTGATCGCGGCTGTGCCGAGGATCACGCGCTCAGCACCGGCGTTCAGCGCGGCCCTGACGGCGTCGATGGAGCGCAGGCCCCCGCCCCACTGCACGGGGACGTCGAGCTCCTCGGTGATCGCCGCGAGCTGGTCGAGGTGCGCGGGCTCGCCGCTCTTGGCGCCGTCGAGGTCGACGAGGTGCAGGAAGCGCGCGCCGGCCTCGACCCAGGAGCGGGCCGCCTCCAGCGGGCTGTCGCGGTAGACGGTGGACTCGTCGAAGTCCCCGCGCACCAGGCGCACCGCCTGACCGTCGAGGATGTCGATGGCGGGGTACAGGATCACGTGGTTCACCTCGTACAGGCCACGGCGAACCCGCGCAGCACGCGCAGGCCGTCCGTGGACGACTTCTCGGGATGGAACTGGGCACCGTGCACGTGGCCGCGGCTGACCGCGGTCACGAACGGCGAGCCGTAGTCGCCGCGCGCGACGACGTCGGCGGGCTCCTCCGGCCGGGCGACGAACGAGTGCACGTGGTAGAACGCCGTGCCGTCGGGCAGGCCGGCGCGCAGCGGCGACGTCGTGCCCTCCGACCAGGTGACGGAGTTCCAGCCGATGTGCGGGAGCTTCAGGCCCAGCGCGGGCGTCAGGCCCTGCACCGGACCGGGCAGCAGGCCGAGGCCCGCCGCGCCGCCGCGCTCGTCGGAGCGGTCGAAGAGCAGCTGCATGCCGAGGCAGACGCCGAGCAGCGGCGTGCCGTCGGCGACGCGAGCCTTGATCTCGGCGCCGAGGCCGGTCTCGCGCAGGCGCTGCGCCCCGGCGGGGAACGCGCCGACGCCGCAGAGGACGAGCCCGTCGGCATCACGGATGGCGGCGAGGTCGTCGGTGACGGTCGCGTCGGCGCCCGCCCGGGTGAGCGCCTTCTCGACGCTGCGGCGGTTGCCCATGCCGTAGTCGACGACCACGATCCGGGCTGGACGGTCGCCGTCTGGGCGCACGGGCTCGGCGTCGCCCGCGACGTCGCCGGCTCCGCCGCCCGTGCCGAGGTCGAGTGCGCTCATCCGGTGAGCGTCCCCTTGGTCGACGGCACGCCGTGCTCGTCGGGGTCGATCGCCACGGCGACGCGCAGCGCGCGCGCCAGGGCCTTGATGCCGGCCTCGATCATGTGGTGCGACCCGCGGCCGACCTCGATCTCGAGGTGGATCGTCGCGCGCGACGTCGCGGCGACGGCGCGGACGAACTCCTCGAGCAGCTCGTGCTCGAAGCCGCCGGTCACGCCGGGCGGCAGCAGCCCGTGGTCCTCGAAGACGACGAACGGGCGGCCGGACAGGTCGACGTGGCAGGTCGCGCGCGCCTCGTCCATCGGGACGGTCGCGGACCCGTAGCGGCGGATGCCGACGCGGTCCCCGAGCGCCTCGCCGATCGCCTGCCCCAGCACGAGGCCCGTGTCCTCGACGGTGTGGTGGCTGCCGGTCTGCAGGTCGCCGTGCGACGTGACCTGCAGGTCGACCTTCGCGTGACGCGTGAAGAGCTCGAGCAGGTGGTCGAAGAAGCCCACGCCGGTCGTGCGCGTGCCCGTCCCGGTGCCGTCGAGGTCGAGCGTGAGCTCGATGCTGGTCTCGCCGGTCGAGCGCTGGATGGAGGAGGTGCGGGTCATCGGCCCGGACCATTCTGCCGGGCGCGCATCGACGCCGCGTGCACGACGAACCCCTCGGCGTCCGCGATGCGGATCCCGGCGTCCGCCAGGGGCCCGGTCGCGCCGTCGAGGTGGACCTCGTTCATCGTCCGGCGGAACGTCCGCGCCGACAGCGTCGACGCGAAGCGGGCCGCGCCGTCGGTCGGCAGCGTGTGGTTGCTGCCGGCGACGTAGTCGCCGAACGCGGTCGCGCCGGACGGGCCGACGAACACGCAGCCGGCGCTGCGCACGAGCGGCGCGAGCGGCTCGATCGTCGGGCCGACGAGCTCCAGGTGCTCCGCGGCGAACGCGTCGGCGACGGCCAGCCCGGTCTCCGGATCGGGCACCAGGACGCTCGCGTACGCGGCGCCGGTCTCGTCCAGCGGCGCGCTGCCGCCGATCCCGGGCTCCAGGAGCGCCCAGACGGCGTCCTGCATCGCGGGGTCGTCGGTCACGAGGACGACGAGCGAGCCGTCGCCGTGCTCGGCCTGCGCGGCGAGGTCCAGCGCGACCAGGCGCGGGTCGGCGGCGGCGTCGGCGAGCACGAGCAGGTCGCTCGGCCCGGCGAATCCGTCGATACCGACCTCACCGGCGAGCTGCGCCTTGGCCTCCTGGACCCAGAGGTTGCCCGGGCCGACGAGCACGTCGACGCGCGGCACCCGCTCGGTGCCGAGCGCCAGCGCGGCGACGCCGTGGGCGCCGCCGAAGCGGTAGACGCGAGCGGCGCCGGCCAGCCGGCAGGCGGCGCGCAGCACCGGGTCGTCGGACGGGCTCGCGACGACGACCTCGTCGACGCCGGCGGCGCGGGCGGCGACGACGCCCATGATCGCGGTGGACGGGTACGGTGCCCGGCCCCCGGGCACGTAGACGGCGGCGCGCCGGACGGGGACCTCGCGCACGCGGACGCGCTGGCCCTGGGGCAGGACGACGTCGCGGTCCTCGTGGACGGTCGCGGCGGCGACGAGGCCGACGTTCTCGATGGCGAGCTCCAGCGCGGCGCGCAGCTCGGGCTCGAGGGCAGCGACCGCGCCGTCGAGCTCCGCATCGGGGACGACCAGCGGCTCCAGCTCGGCGCCGCCGACCCGGTCGAACCGGCCGGCGTGCTCGAGCAGCGCGGCGTCGCCCCGGCGGCGGACGTCGTCGATCAGCGTCGCGACGCCCTCGGCGACGTGGCCGCCGCCCGGCACCAGCGCCCGGATCCGCTCGGCCGCCGCGGTGGCGTCGGCCGCGGCGTCGACGGCGAGCCGCTCAACCGGCAACGAGTGCCTCCCGCAGGCGGTCGACGTCCGCGGCCTTCAGGCGGTGGGTCGCCGGGTTGGCGATCAGGCGGGCGGTCGACGTCGCGATCTCCTCGCGGATCACCAGGCCGTTCTCACGGAGCGTGGTGCCGGTGGCGGTGAGGTCGACGATCGCGTCGACCAGCCCGGTCAGCGGCGCGAGCTCGACGGACCCCTTGACCTCGACGATCTCGGCCTGGCGTCCCGTGGACTCGAGGTAGCGGGTCGCGATCGTCACGTACTTCGTGGCGACGCGCATGACGCCGAGGCGCCGGAGCGCCTCCTCGCCGGGGTCCGGGTCGCCGGCGATCGACGCGAGGACCATCCGGCACGGGCCGTAGCCCAGGTCGGCGAGCTCGACGACGTCGCGGGAGTACTCCATCAGGACGTCCTTGCCGGTCACGCCGACGTCGGCCGCGCCGCTCTCGACGTAGGTGGCGACGTCCGAGGGCCGCATGGTCACGATGCCGACGTCCTCGAAGAGGAGCTTGCGGTCGTTCTCGCGGACCTCCCGCGTGTCGACGCCGACGCGGTCCAGCGCGTCGAGCGTCGGTCCCATCATCACGCCGCGGGGCACGGCGATGCGCAGGCCGAACGGGTTCACGAGGAGACCTCCGCCGACGTCGACCCACCGGGCAGCGGCTTGGCACCGCCGGCGATCGGGGCGTGCGGACCGGTCGGCACGACCGCATCGGGGTCGGGCGCGAGCGCCGCCCCGGCGCCGGCGGCCCAGCCGACGCGCCAGGAGCCGCGGGCCTTGCCGACCTGCGCGGTGTGCAGCGCGTCGACGTCGAGCGCGAACCCGACGGCGGGGAGGTCGCGGCCGAAGCGGCCGAGCAGGTCGTCGTACCGGCCGCCGCCGCCGATGGCGTGGCCCTGGCCGGGCGCGTAGACCTCGAAGATGGCGCCGGTGTAGTACCCCAGCTTGCGGGTCAGGCCGAGATCCAGGATCAGGTGCGAGCGCACGTCGGCCTCGAGCTGCTCGATGACCTGACGGACGCCGCGGGTCGCCGCGACGGCGCGCGGGTCGGTCAGGGCGTCGAGGACCTCGGGGCCACCGCGACGGGACGCGACGTCGAGCAGGACGGCCGCGGTCTCGGCGTCGACGGCCGCGCGGACCTCGCGCTCGAGACCGACGTGGTCGCGGGTCGAGAGCTCCCGGAGGATCGCCGCCTGCGCGACCTCGTCGACGCCCGCGCCCTGCAGCAGCGCCGGGAAGATGGAGGCGTCGCCGACCGCCACGCGGGCGTCGCCGAGGCCGACGGCCTTCAGCGCGCCGACCAGCACGGTGAGCGCCTCGGCCGTGCCCTCCGGGGCGCCGGCGCCGAGCAGCTCGATCCCGGCCTGCAGGACCTCGCGCGACTGCCCGCGACCGGGGACGATCCCGCGGTACAGGTGGGCCTGGTAGCTCAGGCGGATCGGCAGCGGCGCGTCGGAGAACCGCGAGCTCACGAGGCGCGCGATCGGCACGGTCATGTCGGAGCGCAGGACGAGCGTCTCGCCGTGCTCGTCGACGGAGCGGAAGCGCGGGTCGGCAGCGCCCGAGGAGGCCGCGACGCCCGCGCGCTCGAGCACGGCGGCGTACTCGACGGCCGGCGTGGCCACCTCGCCGTAGCCGTGGCTGGTGAACACGTCGCGGAGCGCGGCGACCACGCCGTGGCGCTCGCGCATCTCGTCAGGCAGCACGTCCCGCGTGCCGCTGGGGATCGGCAGCGTCATCGCCCTGGATCATCGCGGGTCGCGCCCGCGGGCGACGTGCGGTCCCGGGCGACCCGCCCCCGGACCCGGGTTCGTGCCCGGAGTCCCGGGTCACGACGGGCCGGTGGGATCTCAGCCGACCGCGACCTCGGCGTCCTCGGGGACGCGCTCGATCTGGGCGCCGAGCGCGCGCAGGCGCTCGTCGATGGCCTCGTAGCCGCGGTCGATCTGGTCGACGTTGTGGATCGTGCTGCGGCCGTCGGCGCAGAGCGCGGCGATCAGCAGCGCCATCCCGGCGCGGATGTCCGGGGACGTCATCCGCTCGCCGTGCAGCTCGCACGGACCGGAGACGATCGCGCGGTGCGGGTCGCAGAGCGTGATGTCCGCGCCCATGCCGACGAGCTTGTCGGTGAACACCAGGCGGTTCTCGAACATCCACTCGTGGATCAGGACCGACCCGGTCGCCTGGGTGGCGAGGGCCACCGCGATCGAGGTGAGATCGGCGGGGAACGCCGGCCAGGGACCGTCCTGGACCTTCATCTTGTGCTCGCCGACGTCGCGGGCGGTCCGTAGGTCCTGGCCGCCGGGCACGAGGACGGTGGTGCCCTCGAGCTCGGAGTGCAGGCCGAGCTTGCCGAAGACGAGGCGGATCATCCGCAGGTCGTCGGGGGCGACGTCGGTGATCCGCACCTCGCCGCCCGTGACGCCGGCCAGCGCCATGAACGAGCCGATCTCGATGTGGTCGGGGCCGACGGTGTGGTCGCAGCCGCTGAGATCCGCCTGGCCGACGACGCGCAGGACGTTGGAGCCGATGCCGTCGATCGTGGCGCCCATGCTCACGAGCATCCGCGCGAGGTCCTGGACGTGCGGCTCACACGCGGCGTTGCCGATCACGGTCGTGCCGGGCGTGAGCGCGGCGGCCAGCAGCGCGTTCTCCGTCGCCATCACCGACGGCTCGTCCATGAAGATCTCGCCGGCGACGAGGCCGCCGGCGGGGGCGGACATCTCGATGTCGCGGCCGAGCTCGAGCGTGGCGCCGAGCGCCCGGAACGCGTCGAGGTGCGGATCCAGCCGTCGCCGACCGATGACGTCGCCGCCGGGGGGCGGCATCGTGCAATGGCCGAAGCGGGCGAGCAGCGGCCCGGCGAGCAGGAACGAGGCACGGATCCGCTCGGCGTCCTCGCGCCGCAGGCCGTCCTCGGCGCGGAGCGACCCGGCGTTCAGGCGGACGGCGTGGTCGTCGAGCCACTCGACGCTGACGCCGAGCCCCTCGAGCAGGTTGATCATCGACTGCACATCGCGAATCCGCGGGACGTTGCGGATGACCACGTCCTCGCTCGTCAGGACGGACGCAGCGAGGATCGGGAGGGCGCCGTTCTTGTTTCCGGCGGGACGGACGGTGCCCGAGAGGGGGCGGCCGCCGTCGATTACGAACTTCTCCATGGGGATGGGGGGTCCGGTGTCGAGGCGCAAGCGGGGGCCGTGCGCCCGCGATCGTCCGCCCACGGACCAGCCGGAGAGGCTAGCACCGGGGCGACCGGTCACCGGGGACCCCACCGAGTGCCCGGCGGCACCGTGTCCGGGGCCCGCCGCCGGGCCCCCGGCGGACATCAGGGCCAACCGCGGGCAGGGCTGGTTCACCAGGCGTGCGATCGGGCGCACGGAGCCCGGCGCTACCCTCGTAGGAATGACCGACACGCTCACGATCACCATCCTCGAAGGCGACGAGACCGGTCAGGAGCTGCTCGACCAGTCGGTGAGGATCTTCGATCCCGAGGTCCTGGGCTTCGACGTGACGCTCGACCGCTTCGACCTGTCGCTCGAGAAGCGCCGGGAGACCGGCAACCAGATCGTGCACGACGCGGCGAAGGCGATGCGCGAGAGCGGCCTCGGCGTCAAGGCCGCCACGGTCACGCCCGAGGGCAAGGACGACGTCGGCTCCCCCAACCGCATCCTCCGCGAGGAGGTCGACGGCAAGGTCATCATCCGCACCGGCCGCCGCATCCCGGGCGTCACCCCCGCCGCCGGCATCCACTTCCCGATCTCCGTCGTCCGCATGGCCGTCGACGACGCCTACGGTGCCAAGCAGTGGCGCGAGGGCGGCGAGGGCGAGATCGACGAGATCGCCTACCGGACCGAGAAGATCAACCGCGGGACATGCCGCGCGGTCGCCGAGTATGCGTTCCGCACCGCGATCAAGATGCGCGGCCGCGTCTACGGCGGCCCCAAGTGGACGGTCTCCCCCGTCTACGAGGGGATGCTCAAGGAGGAGCTCGACCGCGCCGCGGCCGACAACCCCGACGTGCGGTACCAGCCGGTCCTGATCGATGCGACGTACGCGGGTCTCGTCTCCGGCGACGCCGACGGCCCGCTGGTCATCCCGGCGCTCAACCGCGACGGCGACTGCCTCTCCGACCTCGTCCTCCCGCTGTTCGGCTCCATCGCCGGCGCCGAGTCGACGCTGCTCTCGTTCAACGAGGACTACACCCCGCGCGTCGCGATGGCCGAGGCCCCGCACGGCACGGCCCCGTCGCTGCTCGGCAAGGACGTCGCCAACCCGATGGCGATGATCCTCGCCAACGCGGCCGTCCTCCACTACGGCGCGCAGATCCACGGCGTCGAGGCCGCAGACGTCGCCTCGCGCGCGATCTACGAGTCGGTCCTCGAGGGCGCCTCCGCCGGGATCAAGACCCCGGACCTGGGCGGCGCCTCGTCGACCACGGAGGTCACCGACGACGTGATCAACCGCGTCCGCACCAAGATCGACGTGTGGGCGTCGCTCGGCTCCCACTGACCCCCCCACTGAGGACGCCGGCCGCGCGACGACTCCGCGGCCGGCGGGCGCGCGACCCATGTGGCCCGGCCCGCACAACGTCCCGCGCGGAGCCGCATCCGTCCGCACGTCACCACCTCTCCGCGCGCACGACGCTCCGTAGGCCCGGCCGTGATGCGCATCGCCTCGGAGCACCTCGAGGAGGGCGACCCCGGTGAGCGACACCGCCGGCGGCGGGCCCGGACGGCTGGTGAGCCATCACACCGAAAGCCACGACCACCCGCAACGACGGAAGGCCCACACGACGGGCGCCGAAGCGACAAAGGGCTCGGGAACGACGAGGGGCCCCGCTTGTGCGGGGCCCCTACAACGTCGAAGCGCCCCGCAATTGCGGGGCGCTTCAACACGAATTTCGGCGGCGACCTACTCTCCCAGGCCCTTGCGGGCCAAGTACCATCGGCGCTGAGGGGCTTAACTGCTCTGTTCGGAAAGGGAAGAGGTGTATCCCCCTCGCCATAACCACCGAAAAGCCTCGAGAAACCGAGCCTACTTCGGGAGCCTTTGAAAACTACACAGCGGGTATCACAAAGTACCGTCAAGCCCTCGGACCATTAGTACCGGTCTCCTACAGGCATTACTGCCC
>NZ_JBFAPC010000120.1:0-17648 GCF_040675535.1 Patulibacter sp. NPDC049589
GGGACAGCGGGCGACCGCCTCGCCATCGAGGACGTGGCGATCCCAGTTCTTGGTCATGGTGCTCATGGCTGGAACTCCGACAGCTTGTAGGGATTGGAGCGGGGAGCGTAGCGAAGTCCGACGATCTGTAGGATTTGCTGGGTGCAGTCCCCTCCCCCGCGCGCACCTCGCCCGATGTCCACGCATCACCGTCTGCTGATCCCCGGCATCGTCCTGCTGGTCGTGTTGACCTTCGCGGTGCTGGCGTGGGCGGCTTCGATGTCCAATGACGCCGAGCCGGCCCGCAGCACTGCAGCCACGACGACGGCCTCGAACGAGCCGTCGGTCGTACGGGTCCTGGCGGGCAGCCGCGAGCTCGGGTCCTTCGCACTCGCGCGCTTCGATGCCGACGGACGGCTGGACCAGAATGCGCTGCGCGCCGCGGTCCGCTCCCGCATCCCGGAGGCCGAACGCGTGCGCGAGGGGCGAGCGACGGTGACCTTCGACCTGGACCGGGACGCCGGGGTCCGCGCGGCGGTCAGCGCAGCGGCGCTGGGGGGCGGCGTGGTGCAGGTCCCCCGACGCGTGGTGTCCTCGACGATCACCGCCCCGATCCTCAAGCAGCGCCTGCGCAACAACTGCGAGACCGCGGCGCTCTCGATCCTCCTGCGGACCGTAGGTACCTCGGTGGACCAGCTCACCCTGCAGCGGCAGCTCGCCCGGTCCGGGCCCCTCGACCCGACGGGCAGCGGCGCGGGGATGCGGTGGGGCGACCCGGACCGCGGGTACGTCGGCCGACCGGCCGGCGGAGGAGTCGCCGGCGGCTTCGGCGTCTATCCCGGACCGATCGCCGCGCTCGCCCGCCGGCATCGGGTGCGCCTGGAGAACCTGACCGGCAAGACCGTCGAGGCGCTCTACCGGCGGTTGCGTACCGGGCATGCGGTACTCGCGTGGATCGGACTCGGCGACGGACCGTACGGCCGGTGGACCTCCCCAGAAGGCAAGGCGATCAAGGTGAACTTCAACGAGCACACCGTCGTGCTGCACGGCATCACCCGCAACGGGACGATCTCGGTGTCCAACCCGCTGAAGGGCACCGCGGAGCGATGGACGCCGCGGCAGTTCGAGGCCATGTGGCGGCTGCTCGGCGGCCGCGCGCTGGCCACGACCGGAGGGATCCAAGGATGAGCCGCAGGACGCTCCTCGCCGTCCTACCGCTGCTGATCCTCTCGGGCTGCGGCGACCGTGAGCCGGGCGCCGCGGCCCCCGGCACGGGTACCGGCCTGGTGATCAGCGACGACGTCGTGTCGCACATCCATGGCATCGGCGTCAACCCCGCCGACGACGCGCTGATCGTCGCGACCCATTCAGGGCTCTTTCGAGCCGCGCCCGGCCAGCGGCGCGCAGAGCGACTGAGCGAGCTGCGCCAGGACACGATGGGATTCACCGTCCTGGGCGCCGATCGGTTCCTCGGCTCGGGGCACCCGGCCGTCGGTGCCGGGCAGCCCGCCAACCTCGGGCTCATCGAGTCCAACGACGCGGGAAAGAGCTGGAGGTCGCTGTCCCTGTCGGGGAAGGCTGACTTCCACGTGCTGCGCGCATCGGGGCGGCGCATCTACGGCGTGAACTCCAGCGACGGGGCGCTCCTCGTCTCCAGCGACGGCGGGAAGCGGTGGCGACGCAGCGCTCCGCCAGGGACGGTCGGCGACCTGGCGATCGACCCGAGAGACCCCAACCACGTCATGGTCTCCGGCGACGAGGGCCTGGCACGCTCAAAGGACGCCGGCCGGACGTGGACGAAGGTGCGCGGAGACCTCGTGGGACTCTTGGCGTGGGGCCCGCGACTGGTGCTGGTCGACGCGAACGGTCGGGTGTACGCCAGCCCGGACGGCGGCCGCCGGTTCACGGCGGTCGGCGACGTTGGCGGCCAGCCTGCCGCGGCCGCCGCCGCAGACGGCCAGCTGCTCGTCGCGTTGCACGACAACTCGGTTCGAAGCTCCGACGACGGTGGCCGCACCTGGCAACTGCGCCTCGATGGTCAGTAGCCCCCACCGCAACGACCGTGGGCTGTGCGGCCCGGTTGCCGGTCCAGGTCTTCAGCGTCGGGAAAGCCTTCACGGGTACGGTACCCCTGATGGGTATGCCGTCCGCGATCTGTTGCGGCCTCGCGCCGCGGCACGAGGCGTGTCACGGTGTGGCCATGGTCTCTGAGGGGACGGCTCGGTGAGCGCTCTGCGCATCCGGGCGCTGCTGCAGCGCTCGCGCCGCCGCCTGCTCATCGCGCTGGTGGTGCTCGGGCTCGGCGGCTCGATCGCCGTCCATCACGGGATGCCCGAGGGCATGTCGATGGAGGGCATGCACTCCGACCACGTCGCGGCGATGTGCATGGGCATCATCGCCGCCGGGACCACGATCGCCGTGGTCTACGCGGGTGTCCGTCGCCGTCGCCGTCGGCGCACCCACGTCGGGGCCCCGCCGGTCCTCAGGCTCACCGACGCCCTGACGCACCACCCCCCGCTCATCCGCGCTCGAGCCGGACCCCCGGTCGTGCTGTTCCTCCGTCTCGGAGTCCTTCGACGGTGATCGAGGCGTGCGCCTGCCGCACGTCCCGCCGCGCCTGCCCTTGCGGGTGCACACCCTCGATCCCGACCGTAGGACCCACATCCATGAAGCACTTCAACACCCGAACGGGCGTCTTGGCGCTCGCGCTCACCGGCGCCCTGGCCGTGGCCGGCTGCGGCTCTGACGACTCCGACACCTCCGCCGGCGGCGGCCACAACGGCCACAACATGGGCAGCACCACCGCCGCGACGTCTGCGTCCGCCGTCGACGTCGACAAGGCGTTCGTGTCGCAGATGATCCCCCACCACGAGATGGCCGTCGACATGGCCGGCTACGCCCCCGCCCAGGGCGAGCGCTCGCAGATCCGCGAGCTCGGCAAGTCGATCATCGCCGGACAGGCACCGGAGATCGCGCAGATGAAGGCGATCGCCAAGCGCCTGAACGTGACGCCGGCCGCGATGCCGATGGACGGCGAGTCGATGGATCACGGCTCGATGACCGCCGCCGCGAAGACCCTCGGTCTCTCGATGGACGACATGGGCATGTCGATGGAGATGGGGACCTTGAAGGACGCCAAGCCGTTTGACCGGGCGTTCATCGACGAGATGATTCCCCACCACCAGGGCGCCATCCGCATGGCCCAGGCGGAGATCGCGAAGGGCAGCGACCCGGAGCTGAAGAAGATCGCCACCGCGATCGTCGCCGCGCAGAAGAAGGAGATCGAGCAGATGAACTCCTGGCGCGAGCAGTGGTACGGCAGCCCGTCGCCCGCAGGCGGCGTCCCCGCCGCCTGAGCGCCTCCTGCTCCGGGGTCGACAACCGTCGACCCCGGAGACCGGGGCACCTGCCCCTCCTGCACCGCAGCGGCGGCCTGACGCGCCGGCCCGTCTCCTACGCCCTTCCGGCCCTTCGGGCCGCCCATCTCGGATCACGCGATGAACCAGCACACGTTCGTCTTCGCAGACGTTCACGGCACCAAGGTCCCCCCCGCCGACCTGGCCAAACACCTGCGTCAGGCGCTCACCATCTACGGCGGCGAGTACGTCGACACCATCGGCGACGCCGTCATGCTGCGCCTCGCGCGAGCGACCGACGCGGTCACCGTCAGCCTCGACGCGGTCGACACGTTCACCCGCCACGGCCACCCAGCGGTGCGCGTCGGCCTGGACACCGGATCCGGGGTGCTCAACGCCGGCCGCTGGTCCGGTCCGGCCGCCCTCGTCGCGGCCCGGGTCGCCGAGCACGCCCAGCGCGGACAGGTGATAGCCACCTCGAGCACCCGGCAGGCGACCGACCGCGGGCAGATCGACTTCATCGGCATCGGCGAGCACACCCTGCACGACGCCGGCCCACCGGTCTCGCTCTACCGCGCCCAGCGCGTCACCGACGTCGGACCACCCGGGCGCCTGGACATCGACCCGGTCTGTCACCTCGCCGTCGACGCGACGCAGGCGGTCCGGATTCCCGGGAACGAGGCGTCCCCCGCGTTCTGCTCCCAGGCCTGTGCTGAGACGTGGTCCGCTCGACATCCCGGCACCACTCCGCCGAGCGGGGCGTAGGCCGTGCTCGCCATCATCACGATCGGGATCCCGCCAGAGATCCACCTCGGACCGCTCACCATCGCCTGGCACGGCCTGACGATCGCGCTGGGGATCATCGCCGGCGGCTGGGCCGCCGCGTTCTGGCTTCGGGAGCGTGGACTCCCGACCGAGCCGGTAACCACCCTCGGGATCCTGCTGACCGTCGGTGCGCTCGTGGGCTCCCGCCTCTTCTACCTCGCCGAGCACGACCCGGCCGGGATCGTGGACCCCGGAACCCTCGTGGGCACCAACGGCTACACCTTCGACGGCGGGATGATCCTCGCCAGCGTCCTGGTCGCCGGGTACGTCTGGCGCACCGGCCTCAGCACCCGCTACCTGGACGCGATCGCCGCCGGCCTGCCATTGGGCGTGGCCATCGGCCGCATCGGCGACGTCATCAACGGCGAGCACTACGGCGAGCGGAGCACCTTCCTGCTCGCGGTCCGCAACTCCCACCCCGACGCACTGACCCCCGATCCGCGCTTCGCGTACCAGAGCGGTGGGCTCTACGAGGTCCTGCTCGCACTGCTCATCCTCGCGGTCGCCTGGCCGCTGCGTCACCACTTCCGCCAGCCGATGCGCCTCGCGTGGTTCGTGCTCGGCCTCTTCGCGATCGGACGGTTCTTCGAGTTCTTCCTTCGCGGCGACAGCCCCGACCTCGCGCTGGGGCTCAGCAACACCCAGTGGACCAGCCTCGTCCTGCTCGCCATCTGTATTGCCGGCGCACGATTCATCCGACCCAAGGACACGACGTGAACCCCAGGCAGTACGGACGAGCACGACTTGGGGCGCTGCGAACGATCACCGCCTCGCGACCAGGTCGGCTCCTGGTCGGTGTCGTCGCCGTCGTCGCCGTCCTGACGGTCGTCGGACTCATCGTCCTGTGGCCCTCCGGGCAGGGCCCGAAGGTCGCCGGTGCCGGCGTCAAGACGATCGCGGGCACCGTCACCGAGGTTCGGTCGGCGTCCTGCGGCGGGCCGACGAAGCAGCAGTGCCGCACCGCGAAGATCCGCATCGACGAGGGCCCGGACAAGGGCCTGCAGGTCGACGTCGTGCTCGGACCCGCAGAGGTCAGCCCCGACCTGCAGGTCGATCAGCGCGTCCGCATGGCGGACCAGAACGCCGGCGTCCCGGTCGCTCCCGAGGCCGGGCCGCAGGAGCCGTCCTACGCGTTCAGCAGCGTGGACCGCCGAACGCCGGTGGTCGCACTGGCGGTCCTCTTCGCGCTGCTGGGAGCGATCGTCGCCCGCGGACGAGGGCTGCTCGCGCTACTGGGCACCGCGATGAGCCTCTCCCTCGTGGTGCTCTGGCTGGTGCCCGCAATCCTCGACGGCAGCTCACCGATCCTGGTTGCGACCGTCGGGGCGCTGGCGGTGATGTTCGTCACCACCCTCTTGACCTACGGGATCACGGCGCAGAGTCTCGCCGCGGTAACCGGCATCGGCGTCTCCCTCGTCGCCGCGGCGCTGCTGGGGACCCTCTGGACCGACCTCGCCGGGTTGGACGGCAAGGACGGGGACCTCAGCGCCTTCACGCTGCAGAGCGGCGGCGAGCTCCCGCTCCAGGGCATCCTGCTGGCCGGGATGGTGATCGGGGCGCTCGGGGTCCTGACCGACACCGTGGTGTCGCAGGTCTCCACCGTCGCCGCGCTGCACCGCGCCAATGCCGCGCTCGGGGCCCGCGGCCTCTACCGCGAGGCGTTCGTCGTCGGTCGCGATCACCTCTCGGCCACGATCCACACCCTCGTCCTCGCCTACGCCGGCGCCACGCTGCCGCTGCTCCTCATCGCGTCCGCCAACGGCGTCACGCTCAGCGACGCGATCAACGACGCACGCCTGGCCGAACCGATCGTCTCGACGCTGGTGGGCAGCGCCGCGCTCGTGCTCTCCGTCCCGCTCTCCACCGCCCTGGCCGCCGTGCTCGTCGGTCGCCTGCCGCCCGATGCGCTGGCCGACGGAGACGGCCACAGCCACCACCACTGACCCCTACCGCGCGACTACCGCGCGACGGCCGGGACCGATCGGACCCGGCCGCCGACGTGGTCAGGTGGTGCGCTGGGTGCGGAAGGACCGCAGCCGTAGGGAGTTGGTGAGGACGAAGACGCTGGAGAGCGCCATCGCCGCACCGGCGAGAATCGGGTTCAGGAGCCCGGCGATCGCCACGGGGATGAGCACGACGTTGTAGGCGAAGGCCCAGAAGAGGTTGCCGCGGATCGTGCGCAGCGTCCTGCGCGACAGGCGGATCGCGTCGGCGGCGCCGCGCAGGTCGCCGGAGACGAGCGTGAGGTCCGACGCCTCGATCGCGACGTCGGTGCCGGTCCCGATCGCGAGGCCGAGGTCGGACTGCGCCAGGGCGGGGGCGTCGTTGACGCCGTCGCCGACCATCGCCACGACCCGCCCCTCGCCTTGGAGCCGGCGGACGACCTGGGCTTTCTCGGCCGGCAGGACGTCGGCGATGACCTCGTCGATGCCGACGTCGCGGGCGACGGCGTGGGCGGTGGCGGCGTTGTCTCCGGTGAGCAGCACCGGACGCAGCCCGAGGCCCTTCAGGGCGGCGATCGCTTCGCGGCTGGTGTCCTTCGGGGTGTCAGCGACGACGAGCAGCGCCCGGACCCGGCCGTCCCAGCCGGCGGCGATGACGGTCCGGCCTAGGGCCTGATGCTCCTCGAGTTCGCGCCGGAGCTCGTCGCCGAGCGGCATCGCCCATTCCTGCAGGAGGGTGGGGCGGCCGGCGACGACGGCGTGCCCGTCGACGATGCCCTGCACGCCGAGCCCCTCGCGGTTCTCGAAGTTCTCCGACGGCAGCAGGCCTTCCGGGGCAGCGCTCCGCGCGGCGGTCGCGATCGCGCGGGCGACGGGGTGCTCGGAGGCGGCCTCCAGCGCGCCGACGACGCGAAGAACGTGGTCGGGGTCCTCCCCCGCGCTCGCTACGACGGTGATGAGGCGCATCTGGCCGGTGGTGACGGTGCCGGTCTTGTCCAGGACGATGGTGTCGACGCGGCGGGTGGACTCGAGGACCTCGGGGCCCTTGATGAGCAGCCCGAGCTGCGCGCCGCGGCCGGTCCCGACCAAGAGGGCGGTCGGGGTGGCCAGTCCGAGGGCGCAGGGGCAGGCGATGATGAGGACCGCGACGGCGGCGGAGAAGGCGTAGGCGACGCTGGAGCCGTCGCCGAGCCAGAACCCGAGGGTCGCGACGGCGAGCACCAGGACGATCGGCACGAAGATCCCGGAGATCCGGTCCGCGAGGCGCTGCACCGGGGCCTTTCCGGTCTGGGCGTCCTCGACGAGCCGGGCGATCTGGGCCAGTGCGGTGTCGGAGCCCACGCGGGTGGCCTGCACGACGAGGCGGCCGCCGGCGTTGATGCTGGCGCCGACGACGGAGTCGCCGGGTGCCTTCTCGACCGGTACGGACTCGCCGGTCAGCAGCGACTCGTCGACGGCGGAGTGCCCGTCCGTGACGGTGCCGTCGGTGGCGATCCGCTCGCCGGGGCGCACGACGAACCGGTCGCCGGCCTGCAGCTGCTCGATCGGCACGAGCCGTTCGGTGCCGTCGGCTTCGAGGATGGTGGCGTCCTTCGCTCCGAGGGCCATGAGGGCGTGGAGCGCGGCGCCGGCGCGGCGCTTGGCGCGCGTCTCGAAGTACCGGCCGGCGAGGATCAGCGTCGTGACGACCCCGGCGGCCTCGAGGTAGATGTGGTCGGTCGCGGCGGAGCGGTCCAGGACGAGGTCGAAGCCCATCTTCATGCCCGGTTCGCCGGCGCCGAGGAAGAACAGCGCCGCGACGCTCCACAGCCAGGCGGCGAGCGTCCCGACGGAGATCAGGGTGTCCATCGAGGCGGTGCCGTGGCGGAGGTTCAGCCATGCGACGCGATGGAACGGCCAGCCCGCCCAGAACACGACCGGGGTCGCCAGCTGCAGCGCGAGCCACTGCCAGTACTCGAACTGCAGAGCGGGGATCATCGAGATCAACAGCAGCGGCACCGACAGCAGTGCCGAGCCGATCAGCCGGACGCGCAGTGGCCGCGACGGGTCGTCGTCCTCGAGCTCCGGGGTCGCGGGTGTGCCGGGGGTGGCGGGGAGGGTGGCGTGGTAGCCGGCGGCCTCGACCGCGTCGACGAGGTCGCGGGGCGCGACGGTGTCGGGGTCGAAGCGGACGGCGGCCTTCTCGGTGGCGTAGTTGACCGTCGCGTGGACGCCGTCGAGCTTGTTGAGCCGCCGCTCGATGCGGTTGGCGCAGGAGGCGCAGGTCATGCCCGTGACGGGCAGCTCGAGCTGCGAGGCGAGGTGGTCGGTCGGGGTGCTCATCGGGTGACCTCCACGGTCATCGGCGTGGTGTGGACCTGGCCGCCGGTCTGAAACTGCAGGAAGAGGCGGTAGCGGCCGGCGCTGGGGAACTCGGCCACGAACGGGATCTCGCCGACGGCCGCGTGCTCGTCGGGGTGGACGTGCAGGTAGGCGAGGTCGCCGTCGCGCAGCGCGACGAGGTGGCCGCGCGCCCCGAGGTAGGGCTGTAGCGCCTGTACGGGCCGGCCGTCGCGGGTGACCTGGAACCGCAGCGCGGTCTCGCGGCCCGCCCGTACCGGCCCGGATACCAGTTGCACCCCGAACCCGTCGGTCCGCGCGCGGTCCGTGGCGGCCGGAGCCGCGGTCGGGGTGAAGGTGCCGGGGGCCTGCAGGTCGATGCCGAGGGTGCGGCGGACCCCGTCGATGGTGAAGTCCGCCAGCGCCCGGTGGCTACCGGCCGCGGAGAGGGTCAGCGGGGTGCTCCACGTGCCGTCCGGTTCGCGGCGGGGGTGCAGGTGCTGAAAGTCGGTGCCGTCGCGGCGCACGACGATGAGGTGCATCTCCCGCTCGGCCTCGACCTCGTAGCCGCCGCGGACCGGTCGTCCGTCCGGGCCGATCACGCGAAAGCGCAACGTCGACCGCTCGCCCGCGGTCAGCGTCGCGCGCTCTGCGGTCAGGGTGTATCCGTCCTGGGTGCTCGAGAGGCCTCCCGGAAGTGCCGCGGCGGTGCCGCGCGGTGCGGCGGGCGTCTCGTGGCTCCCCCCATGCCCGCCGGCCTTCTCGGCGGCGCGGTGCCCGGGGGCGGCGGTGCTGTCGGTGGGGTCGAGCAGCGCGCCCGCGCCGGTGGCGGCGCCGAAGGTCAGGGCCAGGCCGGCGGTGAAGGCGGCGAGCTTGGTGGGGACGTTCATGTCAGAGCGCTTCGGTCAGTCCAGCAGGGTGTAGCCGGCCGTCTTTACGGCCCGGCGGATCTCGTCGTGGGGGGCGGAGCCCCCCACGATCAGCGTCCCGTTGGCGCGGTCGGCCACGGCGGACTCCACGCCCCCGAGCTCTTCGACCTCCTCGCGGACGGACAGCTCGCAGTGCCCGCAGGTCATGCCCTGCACGCGGTAGGTCGTCTCGGTCGTCTGGCTCATCCTGAGGTCTCCTTGGATACGGGTGGGGGGTATGCGACGGGCAGAACGTAGCACACCCCCCGGGGGTATACGCAAGGTGATCTCGGAACAGTCCTGCGCTGGCCCTTGGAACCCCCCTGGGGTATGGGTAGAATGAGGTTCATGGCGTCGACCGCAGAGACCACGACCGCCCCGGTGCGGGGCTATTCCGCGACGAAGGACCAGCTGCGGGCGCGACTCAAGCGCGTCGAGGGCCAGGTCCGCGGCATCGACCGAATGGTCGAGGACGACCGGTACTGCATCGACGTCCTCACCCAGATCTCGGCCGTACAGGCCGCGCTGGACAAGGTCGCTCTCGGTCTGCTCGACGGCCACGCCCGCACCTGCGTGCACCACGCCGACGGCACCCAGGACCTCGAGCGCACCGACGAGCTCATGGCCGCCGTCGGCCGCATGATGCGCCGCGGCTGACCCCACCCGCGCCGGCTTACCGACCCGTTCGTCAGTCCGTGGACGCGACCGGTGTCGCAGCTCCGCCGGGGGGCACGGAGACGGGAACACGCCTGCCGCGGAGGCCGAGAAGGAGAAGGCCTCCGACGGCGGCGACGCCGAGCACCGCGGCCAACGGAGCAAGCGGGCGCGGCCGGCCAGACTGCAGAGGGCCCCTTCCGGGCCGTCGCGGCCCGACCTGACCCGGGCGATCTCTCGCCGGGTCGCGTTGCGAGGTGACGAGAGCGGGCTGCGACGCCTCGGGCGCAGCTTCAGTGCCCCGGACCGTGCGGCCGGCGAGCAGTGCGGCGGCTGCGGCGCAGCCGGCGAGCAGCACGATTGTGACGCTCGGCGAGAGGACGAGGAGGGCGAGGCCGACGAGCAGCGGCCCGGCGACCTGCCCGGCGAGAAGGAAGCTGTTTGCCACACCCACCCGGGTGCTGCGCGCGTCGGCCGCCGAGTGCCGTCCGACGTGCAGGAAGACGCTCTGCGCAAGGGCGGCGAAGCAGAATCCCTGGACCAGTCGCAGCGCCACGAGGGGCAGCGGGCCGGCGGGGACGACCTGCAGCAGGATGCTCGCCGCGCAGCCGAGGGCAGCAGCGCGAAAGATGGTCGATGGGGTGCCGAGGCGGTCGTTGCGGCGGCCCCACCACAGCGACCCCGCGATCGCGCCGCTCCAGGTGAGGGCCTGCAGGATGCCGACCCAGGTGCCGGCGTCGGCCGGGTCGTCGAGCAGCCCTCGCACCTGCAGGGCGAAGACCGGCACCAGGCCGTAGATCGCGAGGTGCCCGAGGAACCCGGCGCCCAGCAGGCTTCGGGTCCCCGGCGTCGTGACGACGTCCCGCAGCGACCGGAAGAACGGCGTTCGCGACGTCTGGGTCCGCGTGCGTCGTCGGCCGCGCAGGGCGATCGCGCAGAGGACGGCCATCACGCCGGAGAGCGCGGCGACCACCAGCATGAACGGGCGCAGCTCGCCGCCGGAGAGCAGCACCCCACCGGCGATCGGCCCGACGACCGCGCCGCTGGCGGTCGCGGTGTAGGACCGGCCGAGCATCGCCCCCAGGTCCTCGTCGTCGCTCTCGCCGGAGACGAACGCGGTGGCCGCCTCGACGACGCCGCCGAGCGCGCCCTGCAGCAGCCGTCCGGCGACGAGGACGGCAGGGTCGCGCGCCACGGCGACGACGACCATGCTGAGCGCGAGGCCCACGAGGGCCCGCACGACCATCCATCGCCGGCCGATGCGGTCGCCGACCCACCCCCACAGCGGGGTGCTCACGGTGAGCATGAGCGCAGGGGCGGCGAGTGCCGCGCCGGCCCAGAGCGCCACGGCGCCGGTGCCTTCCGCGCCGAGGTCCTCGACGTAGAAGGGCATGACCGGCACCAGCATCATCAGCGCCGCGGTGTTCAGGAACTGGGCGGCCCAGAGGAGCCGCAGGTCGAGCTGCCGCATGCGGCCCGCTCAGGCGGCGATCGGGACCTGCACCCGCTCCAGCCAGTCGTCGTTGTAGACCAGATCGAGGTAGCGGTCACCGCGATCCGCAAGCAGCGCGACGATCCGCGCCGGTCGGCCGGCCGGCTCCAGGAGCCGTTCGACGGCGGCGATCACCGCACCGGACGATCCGCCGGCGAGGATTCCTTCCTCGTGCGCCAGGCGGCGACAGCCGTGGGCGGAGTCCGCGTCGTCGACATGGACGACATCGTCGATCTCCGCCTCGCACAGGAGCTCGGGAACCCGGCTGGACCCGAAGCCGGGGAGCTCGCGCGGACCAGGGTCGGCGCCGAAGATGACGGATCCGACGGCGTCGACTGCGACGACACGCAGGTTCGGGTGATCGCGTCGCAGCCGCCGGGCGACGCCGAGGATCGTGCCGGTCGTGCTGACCGCCGCGACGAGGCAGTCGATCGGGCCGTCGATCGCGGTCGCGATCTCCTCGCCGGCGCCGTGGTAGTGCGCGAGCCAGTTGAGCTCGTTGGCGTACTGGTTGATCCAGACCGCGTCGGGCAGCTCGTCGGCCAGCTCCTTCGCGCGGGCGATCCGGGTCTCGAGATATCCGCCCTGGCTGTCCTTACGGGTGACCATTTCGATCCTCGCGCCGAGCGCCTCGAGGATCTGCAGGTTCGCGCCGGCGGTTTTCGGATCGACGACGGCAACGAACGACAGCCCGTGCAGGCGGCACATCGCAGCGAGCGCCACGCCAAGGTTGCCGGAGGTGCTCTCCACCACGTGCGCGCCGGGTCGCAGCCAGCCGTCCTGCAGGCCCCGTTCGATGATGAACCGGGCGGGCCGGTCCTTGACGCTGCCCAGCGGATTCATCAGCTCGAGCTTCGCGATCACATCGCTCTGCGAATCCGGGAAGCACCGGTTCAGGCGAACCAGGGGCGTGTCACCGACGCACTGCGAGATGGAGTCTTTGATCATCCGACACCTTTGTGGGGAACTGGGGTCCGGAACGGTCCGCATCCTGCGAGACCGCAGCCTGCGGCGCAGGCATCGAGAGGCCGTGGCATGCCCACAACCAATCTTTTACGCACTGTAGGACATGCGGCGACGGCGGGGCCCCGTGCGCCGTCGATGCAACGCAAACTGCGGGCCGGGAAGCGAACCGAAGGCGCACCGGCCGCCGTAGTCGACCCCACGCAAGCTTTTACGGTCTGTAGGGTCGCGGTTCGATGATGACGCACCCTCGGCGCCGACGTCTCACCCTGGTCTGCGCGGTGGCTGCAGCAGCGGGAGGGGCCGGCGCGATCGTCGGCTGCGGAAGCGCCGGTGACCCGCCGGCGCAAGCTTCGGCATCCAAGCCGGTCCTCGCCGCGCAGCTGCAGAACGTCTCCGACGATGCCGAGGCCGCGCAGTCCTCACCCCTCCCCCCCGGTGCAGCGCGTGGGCCTGCCGCTCCGGTCCCCACCAAGTCCGCGGCCCGCGGAGTACGAGCCCGCAACGCCGTCCCCGCGACGAACGACGAGTACTCCATCTCCCCCGGAGCGCCCTCCGACGAGGAGATCCGTGCGGAGCTGAAAGCCATGAAGGAGGTCCAGCGCGAGGCGTCGGAGGACCAGACGAGCACCGGCCCGAGCGGCGCGGTGACCCTGACCGCGAAGGGCAACGCACGCGTCCCTGCAGACGCACCGAAGAAGGTCGCGCAGATCATCGGCAGCGCCAACGCGATCGCCCGGTTCCCGTACGTCTACGGCGGTGGCCACGGCGCCGACTTCATCGACACCGCCTACGACTGCTCCGGCTCGGTCAGCTACGCCCTCGCCGGCGCCGGTCTCATGGACGCACCACTGGCATCGGGAGGGTTCGAGAACTGGGGCGAGCCGGGCCCGGGAAAGTGGGTCACCATCTACACCAGCCCCGGTCACATGTTCATGACGGTCGGCGGAGTGCGCTACGACACCAGCGGCCGATCAGGCGTCTACGGCAGCCGATGGAACGCCACCCCCCGCAGCACCTCCCCGTACACCGTTCGTCATCCCAAGGGCCTCTAGTCAAGCGTCAAGCACCCTTGGTCCTCCGCGAGGGGAGAGGGTTAAACGGCGGCGGTTGAGGTTCATACCGAGGCCTATCGAGCACTCCCCCGCGCGTACCTCGTTTCGCCAGGGGATCGGTCTCGTTCTACTGTCGCCACCGGTGTCGATTTGCTGTCGTTTCACAGCGCGCGGGTTGACGACCGACGGGGCCATCGCGGGTGCCGGCGCTTGCTCTTCGTCGTTCTCCTCGTCGTCGAGCAGCAGGCTGAGCTCGTACAAGATCACCGCGACGGCGATCAGGCAGGTGGCCGTCTCCGCGATGACCCACCACGCCGAACCGCCGGACGTGAGCGCGATCACGAGCACGGTCACGAGGATTCCTCCCCACACAGCGGCGAACACGCGGCCGAAACTCGGCTCCCGCCGCTTCGCTTCGACCCGCGGTCCATTGTTGCGCATCTGTTGAGCTTATAACTTTCTAAGATAAAGGTCCGGCGGCTGGTACTCTGCAACCAGCATGTGCCCGGATCTCGATCAGCCCAGCTCCCACGGAACCGGCCCGATCTATCGGCTGAAAGCCGACTTCTTTCGACTGCTCGGCCATCCGGCCCGCGTGCGGATCCTCGAGCTCCTGCGTGACGGCGAGCGCACCGTCGGTGACCTGCAGGCCGCCCTGGGCCTGGACTCCAGCGGCACGTCGCAGCACCTGACGGCGATGCGCAAGCAGGGCATCCTGGAGAGCCGTCGCGCCGGCACGAGCGTCTACTACCGCGTGAAGGACCCCCGGATCTTTCAGCTGCTGGAAACGGCAAAGCAGATCCTCAGTGCACACCTGGAGGAGACCCGGGACCTGCTTGGCGACCTCAACGGGCTGACGGACCCCTCCCCGCTGACCACGCGGTCCTGATCGGCGAGCCCGGGGCCGGATGGGAATCGGCACGGGCTATATCTTAAAATCCTTGAAGTTTCTATACTTAGGCGCAATGTTCTCTCCTCCCTTGCTCATGCGCCATCGTCTCCGGCACTTCACCGTGCGTCCGTGGGACGACGCGTTCGGCGAGGCCGGACACCCCGAGGTCCTCCTGGGCACCGCGGTGGCGGAGATCATCCGGGTCCGCACTGACGGGACCGCAGCGCTGGTCCAGCTCGCCGACCGTCGTCACGCCATGACGGGTGCGATCCTCGCCGTCGGCGGTCGCACCGATCTCCGGCGCTACGCCAACCGGCGCGGGGCGCAGTCCGACGATCTTCTCGAGCGTCAGTGGTACGTGGATTGCGCGTATCTGCTGAGCAACGTTCGCGGTCCTCGACGGGGCGCTCGCTGATGCCGCAGTCCTGCTCTGCGCCACGTCCCTGAGCCGCACCTCAGCCGCGCCTGGTCGCCGCGCTGGGCGACTGCGCCCTGGGCTGCAACGTCCTGGGGCTCGACACGGAGCTGGCAGGACCCTTGGAGGACCTGCTGCCCGTCGCCATCCGGATCCCCGGCTGCCCACCCACGCCCCAACAGATCGCCGCGCACCTCCTCAGCGCCCTGCAGCACCCGCCCGGCCCACAGTGACCGGGCCGCCCTCGGGGGGCAGCAGGCGTTGCCGTGCTACCGATCCTTGCCGCTGCGTCGCGAGGGCCGGGCGCGGGGGGGCCGGGCGCTCGGCGAGGCAGACCAGCGCCACGGTCGCGCGCGTCAGGCAGTCCAGGGCGATCCGCTCGGTGATCTCGGTCATGTGCGGCTCGGACCGGCGGGCGCCCTGCGCGTAGGCTGCCCGAGCGGGCGCGATGCGAAGACCGTGGTGGTGCAGCGCGCGTCCATGTGCGACCGCCTCGGGCCGGTCGCAGAGCCGCGCGTTGCGCAGGATCTCCAGTGCTTCGCCCGCGACGGCACCCTTCAACGTGGTGAAGCGGTGCGCGAACGACGGTGCCCTCGCCTCGACGATGAGCAGCTCGACGGCGCAGTAGTGATGGCCTGCGATCTGCAGCCACGTATCGCGGAGAATGGCGAGGACCTCGGGGGCGTGGTCCTCGGGCAGGCCCTGTTCGAGGTGGCCGGCGACCGTCGTCGCACCAGCCAGGTCGGCGGCGGCCTCGAGGTGCCTTCCGATCTCGTCGCCGCCGCGGTCGGCCGCGATCTCCTCCGCACGTTCGGCGATCTCGCCGATGACGCCGTCCAATGACAAGCGCACCGCCAGAGGACACTCCTGCGGGGCTGAGACGGCCTGACCGACGCGCTCGAGGTTGCCTGCGGCACGGATCATCATCGACGCGAGATCGACGGCCGCGGTCTCGAAGTGCCGCATCGGCAGCGCATCCCACACGCTGGGCGTCTCCGCCAACGTGGTCAGCGCAACACTCGCGGCACGCCGGGCGTCCTCGAGCTTGAGGTCATAGCTGGACCGGAGCGAAACGACGGCCTCCTCGTGGTGATCCAGCCGGCGACCAACCAGCATGCCAATCCGCTGGACCTGGTTGCGTCCGCCGCCCTCGATGCCGAAGGTCACGGCAGTGGTGGCCGCCAGCAGCCGCACGGTCGCATCGATCAGCACGTCGACGCCGGCACCCCTGACCCGCAGCCCGACGGTGCCGTGCGCCACCGCATCGAGCTCCGCGAAGCCGTCGGCGATCGCCGAGGCGGCTTCGTGGATCGCGTCGGGGCGCCACGCCTGCGAGATCTCCGCTTCGCTCAGACGATGCTGGACCTCGGTGTTGGCCGCCCACCAGAGCGGCGCCCACGATTGGTCCAGTCCGCTGATCCCTCGATGTGTCACGGTCGCAAATCTTACGTGCTTACGTTCTCATAAGATAACGGGACATTCGCGAACGAGGTGCACGACGATGACCCACCCGACTCTCCGGCCGGCCCCCAGCCTCTACCACCCCAAGCTCAGCGCCTGGGTCTCCGTGACCGCGGCGCTGACGCAGCCCGACGAGATCGTCTGGTGCGACGGATCCGCCGAGGAGTACGACCGGTTCTGCCAGGAGCTCGTCGACGCCGGCACCTTCACGCGCCTCTCCGAGGCCAAGCGCCCCAACAGCTATCTGGCCTGGTCGGACCCCTCCGACGTCGCGCGCGTGGAGGACCGCACGTTCATCTGCGCGGCCACCGAGGCGGAGGCCGGCCCGAACAACAACTGGCGCGAGCCGTCCGTGATGCGTACGGAGCTCGACCAGGTCTTCCGCGGATCGATGCGGGGCCGCACGATGTACGTGCTGCCGTTCTCGATGGGCCCGCTGGGGTCGGACAAGAGCAAGATCGGGGTGCAGGTCACCGATTCGCTCTACGTCGTGGTCCAGATGCGGATCATGACCCGCATGGGCGAGAAGGCCCTCGAGGTGCTGGGCACCGACGGCGAGTTCGTCCCATGCGTGCACTCCATCGGCGCGCCGCTCGAGGACGGCCAGCAGGACGAACCGTGGCCCACCAATGCGGACACGAAGTACATCGTCCACTACCCCGAGACCCGCGAGATCTGGTCCTACGGCTCGGGTTACGGCGGCAACGCGCTGTTGGGCAAGAAGTGCTTGGCGCTGCGGATCGCGTCGGTCCTGGCGCGGGACGAGGGTTGGATGGCCGAGCACATGCTGATCCTCAAGCTGACGTCGCCCGAGGGCGTCGTGAAGTACGTCACCGGTGCGTTCCCGTCGGCGTGTGGGAAGACGAACCTCGCGATGTTGATCCCGACCCTGCCGGGTTGGAAGGTCGAGACGATCGGTGACGACATCGCGTGGATGAAGTTCGGTGAGGACGGCCGGCTCTACGCGATCAATCCGGAGGCCGGGTTCTTCGGTGTCGCGCCGGGCACGGGCGAGAAGACGAACCCCAACGCGATCGCCGCGATCAAGTCCGACACGCTGTTCACGAACACGGCGCTGACCGACGACGGCGACATCTGGTGGGAGGGCCTGACCGACGAGAAGCCCGACCACCTGATCGACTGGCACGGCAACGACTGGACGCCCGACAGCGAGACCCCGGCGGCGCATCCGAACTCGCGGTTCACGGTCGCCGCGTCGCAGGCGCCGTCGATCGCCCCGAACTGGGAGGACCCGGCCGGTGTGCCGATCGACGCGTTCCTCTTCGGCGGTCGCCGCGCCACGGTCCTTCCGTTGGTGCGCGAGGCGACGTCGTGGGAGCACGGTGTGTTCCTCGGCGCGACGATGAGCTCCGAGCAGACCGCCGC